>CAKUNY010000034.1 GCA_934668605.1 uncultured Oscillospiraceae bacterium
TCAGTCGACGATTTCTACCGATACCTTCTGGCCATTGCGCTGGGCAACGGACTTGACAATGGTTCGGATTTCCTTGGCGATACGACCCTGACGGCCGATGAGCTTGCCCATATCCTCGGGCGCGACACGCAGCTCGAGCACAGTAGTCTCGCCCTCGATCTCGGTGACGCTCACGCTGTCGGGATTATCGACGAGGTTCTTTGCCATATACAGCAAAAGTTCCTTCATAGCAGCCACTCCTGGCGCTTACAGCACGTTTGCCTTTTTCAGAAGTCCGCGAACCGTGTCGGTCGGCTGCGCGCCGTTCTTGATCCACTGCTTGGCCTTCTCGGCGTCAACAGCGATGGCGTTTTCTGCCTTGGGATCATAGGTGCCGATCTCTTCGATGCAGCGGCCGTCACGCGGGAAGCGGGAGTCGGCGACAACGATGCGGTAATACGGAGCCTTCTTGGCGCCCATTCTTCTGAGTCTGATCTTAACCATGAAATATTTCCTCCAAAGTTCTTTGTTCTTTTTATTTTCGTAAAGCTATACTGTCTTAGCTGAAACGATGTGTTTACATTCCGGGGAAACCGCCGGGGAAGCCGCCCATGCCGCCCATCTTGCCCATGCGCTTCATTTTCTTCGAAGCTCCGGGGCCGGAGAACTGCTTGACCATTTGATTCATCATGTCGAACTGCTTGATGAGCTGGTTGATCTGCTCGACCTTCACGCCCGCGCCCGCGGCAATGCGGCGCTTGCGGCTGTGGTTGAGCACCGACGGGTTTTCGCGCTCATAGGGCGTCATCGACTGGATGATCGCCTCGGTGCGCGAGATGGCCTTTTCGTCTAACTGCGCGTTTTTGAGAGCCCCCATATTCATGCCCGGCATCATGCCCGCCAGATCCTGCAAGCTTCCCATCCCTTTAAGCTGGACAAGCTGATCGTAAAAGTCAGCCAGCGTAAACTTGTTGGACTTGAGCTTCTGCTCGAGCTCTGCGGCCTTTTTCGCGTCGAACGCGGCCTCGGCCTTTTCGATGAGCGTCAGCACGTCACCCATGCCGAGGATCCGCGACGCCATGCGGCCGGGATGGAAGGGCTCGATCTGGTCTAACTTTTCGCCCGTGCCGATAAACTTGATGGGCTTTCCGGTGACGGCCTTGACAGAAAGCGCAGCGCCGCCTCTCGCGTCGCCGTCGAGCTTCGAGAGCATCACGCCGTCAATGTCGAGGTATTCATTGAAGGTCTGCGCGGCGTTGACCGCATCCTGACCGGTCATCGCGTCGACGACGAGCAAAATCTCGTTGGGCTTGACCGCGGCCTTGATCGCCTTGAGCTCGTCCATGAGCGCCTCGTCAACATGGAGCCGGCCTGCGGTGTCCAGAAACACCATGTCGTTTCCGTGCCGGATGGCGTGCGCGACTGCGGCCTTCGCAATATCGACGGGGTTCGTCTGCCCCATCTCGAAGACGGGAATGTCGAGCTGGCCGCCCACGACCTGTAACTGCTTGATGGCCGCCGGACGGTAAATGTCGCACGCGACGAGCAGCGGGTTTTTGTTCTGCTTTTTAAAGAGCCCCGCGAGCTTCGCCCCGTTCGTCGTTTTGCCCGCGCCCTGAAGACCGACCAGCATCACGATCGTCGGCGGCTGGGAGGCCATGTGAATTTTCTGGTTGTCGCTTCCCATGAGCGCGGTGAGCTCTTCGTTCACGATCTTGACGATCATCTGCGCCGGAGTCAGGCTCTCGAGCACATCCGCGCCGACCGCGCGCTCGGTGGTTTTCTTGATAAAGTCCTTGACGACCTTGTAGCTGACGTCAGCCTCCAGAAGCGCCAGACGGATCTCGCGCATGGCCTCCTTGACGTCGGATTCAGAGAGCCTTCCTTTGCCGCGCAGCTTTTTGAACGCCGCAGACAGCTTTTCGGTCAAGCCTTCAAATGCCATAGATTACTCCTTTATGCCTGCGCTCGCCCGCAGAATTTCCTGCATGGCTTCTTGCGCTTCGGGAATGGTTTGCAGTTTTTCGCACGCGGCCTTGATTTCCGCCAGCGCGATTGCCGTGCGCCGGTCGCGCGCAATGCAGCCGGTGACGCGCTCGATTTCTCCGAGCGACGCTTCCGCCCGGCTCAAGAGCTCATGCACGCCCTGCCGGCTCACGCCGAGCTCCGCGGCAATTTCGCTCAGGGAGAGATCCTGATTGTAGTATAAATCGAAGCAGGTGCGCTGCTTCTGACTCAGAAGCTCTCCGTAATAATCCAGCAGCAGGGACATTTGCAGCGCGTCTTGCTTCATGTGCCCCTCCCAAGCTGTCAACCTTTTTTCTTTACAGCCAGAGTATCATACTAAATTTCCGCCCGCTTGTCAAGTAAAAATCCTGACAGAATCGCAGCGAGAGGCCAGTATTTTCTATTTACATTTTGATTACAACATGTTAAAATTAAGAAACAAAATTATGCCGTCGTATGCGGCTTGGAAGTACCCAAAGGAGGAAGCCTATGAAACGAATCATTGCCTGCGCGCTCGCGCTGTGCCTGAGCCTCGGCCTGATGGTTGGCGCCGCGAGCGCCGCTTCGCGCGAGGATGTCTTGCAGTGGAGAACGCCGCTGGGATCCAAGGTCGATCTGACCGAAATCACAAGCGTCGAAAAAACGGCGTCCGGCTACAAAAATCTCTTGCAGCAGAACGTGCTTACATACGAGCCCAACCTGACCGTCAGCCCGATGGTGATCTACGGCTCGACCCTTTATGGCAGAAGCACGATGAGCAAGATCGCGACGTATCTGGAGGATGAAGACCTCACGCTGGTCGCGGGCGTAAACGGCTCGTTTTTTGACATGTCGAGCGGCATTCCCTACGGCTTTGTCGTAGCAAACGGCATTCTGCGCACCAGCGGCAGCATCAACTCCGTCGGCTTTCTGAAAAGCGGCGAGGCCGTCATCGGAAACCCGGACGTACACGTGTATGTCAGCGGCGGCGCGCTCAATAACGCGGAGGTCTTTTATAATAAGGTACTTACGACCGGAAACGGCATTGGCCTATATTCGCGCGACTACGACACGGCGACCAAGAACCAGATCTCGGCCTACAATGTCGTCCTTGCGCCCACCGCGGACAGCGAAACAGAGCTCGCGCTTCCGGGTGAAATGACCTTAACGGTAACAAAGATCGTGGAGTCGACCGCGTCCTGCCCGATCCCGTCCGGCGGCTTCGTTCTGTCCATCGCGGAAAAGTCGACCTACTCGAGCGCGCTGACAAGCCTGAAATCCCTGCGGGTCGGCGACAACGTCAGCGTCTTCACCCGCTGCGACGACGCGTGGGATCACGTCGTGTATGCCTGCGGCGGCGGAGACATGCTGGTGGAAGATGGCGAAGCGCTTACCAGCTTCACGCTCGACACGAAGGACGAGCAGCGCGCCAGAACCGCCATCGGCGTAAAAGAAGACGGAACGGTCGTGATCTATACCGCCGACGAGTCCAGCAGCTCCGCCGGTATCGATCTTTACGATCTGGCTGAAAAAATGAAGGCGCTCGGCTGCGAAACGGCGCTCAACTTAGACGGCGGCGGCTCGACGATGGTCGGCGTGCAGTATCCTGGCTACGATAAGTGCGCCACGGCCAACTCCCCCACCGACGGCTCGATGCGCGCGTGCGCCAACTTCATCTTCTTTGTCCGCAAAAAGACCGCCGCGCGGGAGGCAGATCACATCTTCCTCTATCCCGCGCACACGTTTGCCCTGCCCGGGGCGAAGGTTGGGTACTCCCTCAAGGCGACGGACGCCGCCTATGTCGCGACCGATCTTCCCGGCCAGCTGCGCTGGTCTTCCAACTACGGAACGCTCGGCAGCAACTCTTTGACGGTGGAATCCGTCGCGGGCAGCCGGATCTCCGAAATTACCGTCAACGTCACCTCCGATGATATGAACGCGCGCGCCACGGTCACGGTGCTCGATGAGGTCACAGACATCACCGTCACCAAGGAAGACGGCAAGACGAAGCTCAAAACGCTCCATGTGCCGGGCGAGTCCAGCACGCAGCTTTCCGCGAGCGCAGCGTATTACGGCAGAGCCGTCATTTCCGCTTCGAACAGCTTCACCTGGGAGACGACCGGTGGCGTCGGCACCATTACGAACGACGGCAGCTTCACCGCCGCGCAGGTATCTAAATTAACGGAAGGCACCATCGAGGTTTCCTACGGCGAGACGACCGTCTCCATTCCCGTGACCGTCAGCCCCGCGAACCCCTTCTCCGATACGAAGGGCCACTGGGCGGAGGACTATATCAACGATCTCTACTTTGAAGGCACCATCACGGGCTCGACCGGCAAAGACGGCAAGCTTCTCTACCGGCCGGATGACTCCATGACGCGGCAGGAGTTCGTCGTCGCGCTCATGCGCTATCTCGGCACGAATTTGAGCAGCTACGATTCCGTTTCCCTTCCCTTTGTTGACAGCAAGCAGATCGCCTCCTGGTCGCTCAGCGCCATGAAGGCCGCCTACAGCCTCGGCTACATGGGAGGCTCCAACGAGCAGGGCAAGCTCTACGCCCATCCCACGTCCACCATCACACGGCAGGAGGCTATGGTCATTCTCGCCCGCACGATGCCGGACGATACCGCGCTCGCGGAGAAGTATGGTCTTGTGCGCCCCGTCTCGGCTGATGATCTTTCCAAGAAGTTCACCGACGGCGCAAAAATTGCCGACTGGGCAAAGGACAGTTTGTCCCGCATGGTGTCCGCCGGGATCATCTCCGGCTCCAACGGCAAGCTGAACCCCACCGGCAAGGTCACCCGCGCCGAAGTCGCCAAAATGCTCTGGGCGCTGGAAAATCAGTAACGCCCGTCCACGGTTTTTTTAGAATCCTCTTGGACGTCCGTAGGGGTCGATGCCCACATCGACCCGGCAGAACACACCGTTTTTCCGGAAATCCAATGCGAATTCGATAGTGCCCTGGGGCGATGTGGGCATCGCCCCCTACGCGTTTATTTGGGTTTTCCCGCAGAGGCAGATACAGGCTGGGCATTTGACGAACGCGGATCTTTTTGAAATCAAGCCCGTCACGCCCTACACGTCCAAAGACCTTGACTGGATGGACAAGAAGAGCCGCTCGACGATCGAGATGCAGGACAAGGCCTCGCGCCCCGAGATGGCGGAAAAGCTCTCGTCCTGCGCGCAATACGACACCATTTTCGTGGGCTTTCCCATCTGGTGGTACGAAGCGCCGCACATCATCGAGACGTTCCTGGAAAGCTGCGATCTAACCGGCAAGACCATCGTCCCCTTCGGAACCTCCGGCGGAAGTTCGATGGGCAAGACCGCGAAAATTCTTGAGCCCAGCTGCCCGGGCGCAAAGGTGCTCGATGGCAAGGTGCTCCGCGCGTCCAGCTCTGAGGCAGACGTGAAGGCCTGGGTCGAGAGCCTGCATCTGGCATAATCGTTTTTTCATACCGTCTGCTTCCCATTTTGGGCGGCAGGCGGTTTTTTAAATTTTTTTGGATTTTCCAAAATTTTATCCCCCGGGGGAGCTTAAAATAGGGCGCGCGATCTGATAAGATACCAGCATGGCAGGCGCGTCTGCCAAATCAACACGACAGGAGACACCCCATGAAAAAGCTTCTCTCGCTTCTTTTGGCGCTGACCTTGCTGCTTTCCCTCTGTGCCTGCGCAAAGACCCCCGCCGAAACGGCCGGCGCATCCGCGCAGGAAGCCGCATCAAATGATACCAGGCTCTCGACGCTGGTCTACGGCTCGGGCGATTACACCCGCATCAATCCCGCGATGGACGAGCACGGTGAAATTAACCTCTTGCTTTTCGACGGCCTCACCGCCCACGACGGAGAAAACAACATCGTACCGGGTCTGGCCGAAAGCTGGGACTTTGACGAGGTGATCAACACCTACACCTTCCATCTGCGCACCGACGTCACATGGCACGACGGCGAGCGCTTCACCGCGAACGACGTAAAGTTCACGATCGAGGCCATCAGAAATCCCGACAACGGCTCGGAAAACGCGCCGAACTTTGAAGACATCGAGGAAATCACAGTGGAAGACGATTACACCGTCTCCTTCCGCCTCTCCGCCCCGAACGCCGCGTTTTTGGACTACATGACGATGGCCATTCTGCCGCAGCACCTTTTGGAGGGCGAGGACTTCCAGACCTCCGATTTCTTCCGCAGCCCCGTCGGCACGGGCGCTTATCGGCTCGCGAGCTGGGATGTCGGGCAGTCGATCGTATTGGAAAAGAACGAGAGCTATTTCAAGGGCGCGGCGAACATCGACCGCATCATCTTCAAAATCGTCCCCGACGACAACGCGCAGGCCATGCAGCTGGAGTCCGGTGAATTAGACCTCGCGCTCCTCGACCCCAAAAACGCGCAGCAGTTCCAGGGAAAAGACGGCTTTGCCTGCTATGACCTGAAAACGAGCGACTACCGCGGTATTCTCTTTAACTTCTGGAACAGCTACTGGATGGAAAACCGCGACATCATCCCCGCCGTCTGCTACGCGATCGACCGGCAGGCCATCGTAGACGCGGTGCTTCTGGGTCAGGGCATGCCGGCCTATGGCCCGCTGCAGCGGAACATCTACAATAATGAAGATGTCGAGCACTACGACTATAACCCTGAAAAGGCAAAATCCGTTCTGGAGTCTATCGGCTGCGTGATGGGCAATAACGGCTACTATGAGCGAGGCGGCGAGGAGATCGGCTTCGTCATCAGCGTCATGGCGGGCGAGCAGGATCGCATCGACATTGCGCAGGCCGCCGCGCAGCAGCTTCGCGATGTGGGCATCCACTGCACCGTCGATATCCCGGCCAAGATGGACTGGGGCGGGCAGCAGGCGTGCCTGATCGGCTGGGGAAGCCCGTTTGACGCGGACGATCACACCTACAAGGTCTTCGGCACCGACAAGGGCGCGAACTACTCCGGCTACTCGAACGAAAAAGTCGATGAATATCTGACGAAGGCGCGCGAATCGGCCGACCCGGCGGTTCGAAAGGAGTACTACGATCTTTTCCAGCAGGAGCTGGCCAATGACCCGGCCTATGCCTTCATCTGCTACATCGACGCGAATTATGTCGCCTCCAGCCGCCTGCACGGGATCTCGACCGATACCGTCATGGGACACCACGGCGTGGGCATCTTCTGGAACGTCCGGGAATGGACGCTCGACTAAGCTTACCAATCCATTGAAACCAATATAAAGCGTCGCAGGCCAAGGGAGCAGTCTCTTGGCTTGTGCGCGCATCTGAGGCAAAAATTATGGAACATCTTTTAACGCTTCAAAACCTGCACGTCAGCTACCAGACCCCGCGCGGAATCGTGCAGGCGGTGCGGGGCATTGACCTGACGCTGGACTCTGGTGAGGTGCTGGCCGTCGTCGGAGAATCCGGCTGCGGCAAAAGCGCGCTTCTCAAGGCCATTATGCGGCTGCTTCCGGAAAACGCGAGCGTGACGGGAAAAATACTTGTAAATGGCACGGACATCGCGCCGTATCCGGAAAAGCAGCTCCAGAAGCTGCGCGGAAGCCTTTTCTCCATGGTCTTTCAGGATCCGATGACCGCGCTCAACCCCAGCATGACGATCGGCTCGCAGATCGCCGAAGCCATCGTTGTGCACGAACCGAAGATCTCCAAAGAGGCGCTTCGTGCGCGCGTGCTGGAGCTCATGGAGCTTGTCGAAATTGACAGGCCCATGGAGCGCATGAAGCTCTATCCCTACAATTTTTCCGGCGGCATGCGCCAAAGGGCCGTCATGGCCATTGCTCTTGCCGCGCGGGCAAAAATTCTGCTGGCCGACGAGCCGACGACGGCGCTCGATGTGACCATTCAGGCGCAGATTCTCGATTTACTGCGCGAGCTTCAGAAAAAGCTTCACACCGCGACGATTTTAGTCTCGCACGATCTTGGCGTGGTCGCCCGAGCCGCCGACCGCGTGGCCGTGATGTACGCGGGAAAGATCGTCGAGATCGGAACCGCCGAGGAGGTCTACTATGACCCGCGCCATCCCTACACCTGGGCGCTTCTGCGCGCGCTTCCGGCCTTAGCCGCCGGGGGCGACGCCCTTTACACGATCCCCGGCATGCCGCCGACGCTGATCGATCCTCCCCAAGGCGATGCGTTTGCCTGCCGGAACGAGTACGCGCTCGCGATCGATTACGAAAAAGAGCCGCCCATGTTCCGCGTCTCGGGCACGCACTATGCCGCAACATGGCTCCTTGACCCCCGCGCGCCTGAAATCACACCGCCGATTGGAGTGCTTCGTCATGGAATCTGAAATCCTGCTCTCCGCGCAGAACCTGTCGCACAGCTTCTATCTCAGCAAAACCGCCTGCGTGCGCGCGCTGGACGATCTCTCGTTCTCCATTCGCCGGGGCGAAATTTACGGTCTGGTCGGAGAGTCCGGCTCCGGAAAATCCACGGCGGCGTGCTGCGTCATGAATCTGGTAAAGCCGCAGTCCGGGCGCATTTTCTACGAGGGCATTGATAGCACCGACCCTAAGCAGTATGCCGCGAACAAGCGGCTCTTGCAGACCACGCGGCAGATGATCTTTCAGGACTCGACCTCGAGCTTGAACGGGCGCATGAAGGTCGCGGATATCATCGCCGAGCCCATGCGCATCGCGCATATACAGCCCAAGCGCGGAACATACCGCAAGGAAGCTGCGTTTCAGATGAAATACGTGGGCTTGGATGAAATTTACCTCGACAAATACCCCGCCGAGCTCTCCGGCGGCCAGCGGCAGAGAGTCGCCATTGCGCGCGCACTGTGCATGGAGCCGGAGCTTTTAGTGGCAGACGAGCCGGTCGCGTCGCTGGACGTGTCCATTCAGGCGCAGATCATCAATTTATTCCGCCACTTGCAGGCAGAGCACGGCTTTTCGTTTTTGTTCATCGCGCACGATCTGTCGATGGTGCGCTACCTGTGTGACCGCGTGGGCGTTTTGCTGCGCGGAAAGCTCGTGGAGGAAGCGCCGTCCGAAGAGCTGTTTCAGAACCCGCAGCACCCCTACACAAAGGCGCTTCTTTCCGCCATGCCGCTTCCGGACCCCATCCGTGAGCGGAACCGGAAGCTTGTGACGTTCGACGCGGACACGCTCCCGGTGCATAGCGTGATGCGGGAGATCTCCCCGGATCATTTTGTGCGCATGGAAGGAGGCGAAGAGGCTTGAAGACAAAACGCATGGTGTGCACGGCTGCAAAGACCATCGCCGTGTTTCTCGTGAGCGTGCTGGTGCTGTCTCTTCTCGTGTTCGTCGTCTCGCGCCTTGCCCCCGGCGACCCGCTCGTCTCGTTTTACGGCGAGCGCGCCGAAAAAATGAAGCCCGCCGAGCGCGCGGCTGCCGAGGCTCGTCTCGGGCTCGATCAGCCGGTGCTGCGGCAATACGCCCTCTGGCTGAAAGGGGCGCTGCATGGCGAGTTCGGCATTTCATATAAGTACAAAATGGACGTGCTGGAGGTCATCCGGGCAAGGCTTCCGTTTACGCTTCGTCTCGGCGGTGTCGGCTTCCTTCTTACGTTTTTCCTCGCCCTCGGCCTCGGCGTTCTGTGCGCGAGGCATGAAGATAAAGGGCTTGACCGTGCGCTGTGCAAAATTGGAACCGTCACGAGCTGCATTCCGGAGTTCTGGATGTCCCTTATGCTCATTCTCATCTTCGCTGTGAGCCTGCGCGTTCTTCCAAGCTCGGGCGCTTACGACGTGGGAAAGGCGGACGATCTGGGCAGCCGCATCACGCACCTGATTCTCCCCTTGACGGTCGTCGTGCTCGGCCATCTGTGGTACTACGCCTACATGGTGCGAAACAAAATGCTTGAGGAAATGCGGATGGACTATGTCCTGCTCGCAAAATCCAAGGGTCTCGGCCGCAAAAAGATCCTCTACCGGCACTGTCTGCGAAATGTCCTTCCGTCGTACCTTTCGATCATGGCGATCTCCGTGCCGCATGTTTTGGGCGGAACATACATTGTCGAGAGCGTCTTCTCCTACCCCGGGCTCGGCACGCTGAGCTATGAGAGCGCCCGGTATAAGGACTACAATCTTCTGATGGTGCTGTGCATCCTCTCCGGCGCGCTCGTCATTGCGTGCAATTTACTTGCGCAGGCGCTGAGCGAAAAAATTGACCCCCGCATGCGCGCGCAGGAGGCCATCGACACATGGGAGGCGGATACGGATGGATGATTTTACGCTCGTCGGCGCAAGGCCGCAGGCTCCGGCTGCTGTTTCCCAAAAAGCGCCGTGGTACAAAGGAAAACCCGTCGTGTCAATCATCGTTCTGGGGCTGATCGTCCTCGGCTGCCTGCTTTGGGGCGCGTTTTCGGCAAAGGACGCGGGCTATATGGACTTATCCTCCTGCAATCTCGCCCCGAGCCGGGCGCACCTCTTCGGCACGGACACAATGGGGCGCGATATTTTCTCGATGATCTGGTCGGGCGGTAAGCTCTCTCTTACCATCGGCGTCTGCTCAACGCTTTTGTCGACGCTCATCGCCGTCTTTTTCGGAAGCCTCAGCGGCTGCGCGGGAGAAAAGCTGGGCGGCCTTCTCACGCGCGCGAACGAAATTTTCATCAGCATCCCGAACCTGCTGCTGATCGTTTTATTGCAGGCCATTTTGGGACAGGCCAGCGTGTGGAGCTTATCGGTCGTCATTGGCCTGACCAGCTGGATGAGCATCGCGAAAGTCGTGCGCACGGAGGTGCGCGTGCTGCGAGGGAGCGAATACGTGCAGGCCGCGCGGTGCATGGGCGGAAGCTTTCTTCACATCCTGCGCGTCCATCTCGCGCCCAACTTCCTGCCGTCCATTTTATTTATGGTGATCATGAACGTGCGCGGCGCGATTTTAGCGGAATCTACGCTGAGCTTTTTAGGACTCGGCCTTCCGCTTGAGGTCGTCTCGTGGGGCAGCATGCTGTCTCTTTCTGAAAAGGCTCTTTTGACCGGCAGCTGGTGGATGATCGTGATTCCGGGCGTCTTCCTCGTGGCGACGCTTCTGAGCTTAACCGAGATCGGCAACGCCATCCGCCGCAGCCTCGGCCACAGCCAGAAAATTTTATAATTCGAATTTGACCCAAGCCCGCCGTTTTTTCGAAAACGGCGGGCTTAAAATATTGGTATCTTTTTGTTGGAAAACGAACATACTACTCCCGATTGATTTGTTAGACTGAAGCTGCAATCAGACATACGAAAAACGATCAGGAGGGTTTCATCATGGAGAACATGTTCTGTTATCAGTGCGAGCAGACGGCCGGCTGCTCCGGCTGCACGGGAAGCCGCGGTGTTTGCGGAAAGACGGCGGACGTCGCGAATTTGCAGGACGCGCTCACCGGCGCGCTCATCGGCCTTGCCCGGGCGACGGACGGAAACGAGAAGGTGACGAAGGATACCTGGCACCTCATGGCAAGCGCCCTTTTTGCAACGCTCACAAACGTCAATTTCAGCGCCGAAGATATCGAGAACTTCACCGCGCGCGTCCACGCGGAGACAGCCCGCCTCGTCCCGGACTGCGGCTGCTGCAAAAGCCCCTGCGGGCACAACGCCGACTACGACATGCAAAACCTCTGGACGGCGCAGGAGGACATCCGAAGCCTCAAATCTCTCATCCTCTTCGGCATTCGCGGCATGGCCGCCTACGCGCACCACGCGTTCGTGCTCGGCTATGAGGATGAAGAACTCGGCCGCTTCTTTGCCAAGGCGCTCTTTGCCGTTGGCGAGGACTGGGGCATGGAGGAGCTTTTGCCGCTTGTTTTAGAGGTCGGCGAAAAGAACCTTGCAACAATGGCGCTTCTGGACAAGGCGAACACCGAAACGTTCGGCACGCCCGTTCCGACGACGGTTCCTCTCACGATCGAGAAAGGCCCCTTCATCGTCGTCAGCGGCCACGACCTCAGAGATCTCAAGCTGCTTCTCGAGCAGACCGACGGCAAGGGTGTGAATGTCTACACGCACGGCGAGATGCTGCCCGCGCACGGCTACCCCGAGCTCAAAAAGCACCCCCAGCTCAAAGGAAACTTCGGAACCGCCTGGCAGAGCCAGCAAAAGGAGTTCCAGAACATCCCCGCACCCGTCCTCTTTACGACAAACTGCCTCATGCCGCCGAGAGAAAACTACGCGGATCGCGTCTACACGACCTCCGTTGTCGGCTATCCCGAATTACAGCACATCGGAGAAAACAAGGACTTCTCCCCCATCATTGCGCAGGCCATCGCGCTCGGCGGCTACCGGGAGGATCAGCACTTCACCGGCATCAACGGCGGCGAAACCGTCACGACCGGCTTTGCCAGAAACGCCGTCCTGTCCGTGGCCGGTCAGGTGGTCGAGGGCGTGAAGTCCGGCGCGATCCGGCACTTCTTCCTGGTCGGCGGCTGCGACGGCGCGCGCCCGGGGCGGAATTACTACACCGAATTTGTGAAGGAAGCGCCGAAGGACACCGTGATTTTAACGCTCGCCTGCGGCAAATACCGCTTCAACGACCTCGATCTCGGCGCCATCGGCGGCATTCCGCGTTTACTTGACATCGGCCAGTGCAACGACGCGTACAGCGCCATTCAGATCGCGCTCGCCCTTGCCGACGCATTCCATTGCGGGGTCAACGAGCTGCCGCTTTCGATGGTTCTTTCGTGGTATGAGCAGAAGGCGGTCGCGATTTTGCTGACGCTTCTGCATCTCGGCATCCGGAACATCCGCCTCGGCCCGACGCTTCCGGCCTTCCTCTCGCCGAACGTCCTTTCTTACCTCGTAGAGCACTACGCCATCGCGCCCACCACGACCCCCGAGGAAGACCTCAAGACCCTCCTCGGCGCATAATCAGAAATCAGGAGCCTTCCGGAGATACAGCTTCTCCGCAGGGCTCCTGCTTTTTTCCCTATCAATTCTCTGTCCGGTGCGCTGCTGCACTATCTTGTCCGGGGCTCCTGCTGCATGGGGACAAACTCCAGCTTGAGGCGCATGCCCATGCCCGCTGCCAGGCGCTTGAGCGTGCGAAGCGACGGGTTCGCGGTGCCGCTTTCGAGCTTGCTGATATTCGTCTGGTGGATGCCTGTGGCATGCGCCAGCTGGTTCTGCGTCAGGTGGTTTTCCTCGCGCCCTTCGATGATCGCGCGGACGATCTGTTCCTCCGGCTCCAGGGTATCCCACGGCGCCGCAAACGCGGGCTCGCGCATCTTTTTTGTAATGGTATGGTCGAGATAAAGCATAGCAGAACGTCCTTTCTGCGCCAAAGACGCGCGTGTGATCAGGATTTTATGGAAAAGCGCTTTCCCACGGTACGCTCCGGGGAGGTGGCCGGGCGTCCGGTAAGAGGGGGCGGACGCCCGGCGGGAGGATGGCGGATTGGGGCCGCCGTCAGAAAGAGAGGCAGGGATGTCGTAACGATCCCGCCTATGCAGGGTTCGCATGCGGAAAGCAAACAAAAAACCGCGCAGTCTGCATGACCGCACGGAAACAAGGCCTCTGCTGTTCAGAGGCGCTGAGCGCTTCGATCCCGGTCATGGCAGGACACGGGGCAGCTCTCGGAAGACCTGACTTATCCTGATGAACAGGCATCACAGTGACCGACTCGCGGGGCTTCTCACCCCATTCCACCTGCAAGCACATGGCTTGCGCGAACTACCCGATATTCAGTTTTTGTTATTATATCACAAAATTACCCGATTGCAAATATCATTTTCCTGTCTGTTATGTCAGATTTCGCATAGCTGTATCTGAAAATCGAAATATAGTTCAAGCCGTTCGCCTCCGGAGCCGGGGTTTTGCGTTCCGACGTAATTTTCAGATCGTGCGGCTCCAGACCTTGACCTGTGTGATCACATCGCGCAGGCGATCGTTTCCCACCGTGTATTCCAGCACTTCATCTGCGCTGTCGCACCATTTTTCTGTCCGCGTGTTTACCTCGACGCTGCCCGCCTGCGAAATCAGCATCCGGGTCCGTCTGCTGACCGGATCCTCCACGCAGCCGAAGCAGCAGTACATGATGCCGTTCCACTCGAACTCTGCCTCGCCGCCGCGCCGCATACACTGCTTGAAATCAGAGATTGTTTTGAAGCGGTTGTCTTCAAAACTGTTTGTTCCCACCCATGAAATCATCGCCGCGCCTCCTTTTTCCATGATACAGAAAATCCCCGCAAGCGTCAATTCTCTCCTGCGGGGATTATCATTTAGTAACACAGTTCTTTAACCTGTGTAGAAATAACCATAGCCATTTTGTGCCGCACCATAAGTTGCTTGTGTCTGTGTAAACCCTTCATATAGCAGTTGTTTAATGAGACCTTCCTGAGAAAATGCTGAAACTTTCAAATATGATGCAGCACTTTTGGACGCCTGTTCACACCAATTTGCACCGCAACGATCTGCTGCGTACGTTGCTTCAGTATTGCTATATCCTTCAAATTCTAATTGTTTAATTAACCCCGAGTGAGAAAATGCAGAAAACGAAAGATATGACGCAGCTGATTTTAATGCGTTCTGTTCCCCGAATGTTGGCTCTACGTCTTCTGGTGAAAGCTTTACCAATGTTAAGTCGGTGTTTTCAACCCCATTCAAGCTACTGTATAACACAATTGTTCCATCGAGTAGGTTTTGATAACAATCTATCTCAAAACTATCATGGAACATTTTTGATGAAGAATTAGCAGAGTTAATAAAATCTTCAAAAGAACTGAATGCCATCGAATCACTGCCATTTTCGATTGTTTCATTATATGTAAAGGAATTCGCCTTTTCGTCATAAAAACATGAATATGTCAACCCCATACCGTTTGTGTTGAACATTTCGCATAGTTCAATTTGCTGATTGATTTTTTCCATCAAAGCAGCATGCTTTTCTTCCTCGCTCAGCTCTGGCTCTTCTTTGGAGTTTTCCAGCGTGTCAGTATTTTCATCTACAGATTCTTTTTCATTTTCTGTTGTGCTAATTTCGGTATTATCATTTTCATTGTCTGCACTTACTTCCATAGAGGCATCTTTTGTTGCTACATCTGCGGCATCTTTTGTCGCAGCAGCACAACCCATCATCAGTAACATCAACAATGCCATAAATAACGCGCAAATACTCTTTTTCATTTTTATCCTTTCCTTTTTTATGATGATTTTTCAAATGTGATTGCCATCAATACAGCCTGTTGCTCGGAATTTGTAGTGCGTTGTCTCTCCCACCTCCAATAGAAATTCTGAAAGCCTTTTCTCCGGTCTTTCTGCTGATTATAAATGAGTCTTTTTGTTCCTCGAAAAGCCTGATTACTTCCTCTCTGTACAATACAGCATATTGGCTTTTGTTGAATTGCCCTTCGCCACATACCAGCCCAACGCTGAGGTGCTTTGTGTCAGACATAAAAAGTGCTAATTCCCGCTTATCGTCATCAGAAAAATGAAACTGCCAACTCGAATACTCTGGCGTTTTTGTACTGAGCGGCCTTGATCGATACTTTACAAAAAGCCTAAACTCTTTCTTGTTTGTCACGAAATCATATATCTGACGATCCTTTCCGCTTTCAACAAGCGCAGGGCAAATTCCTCGATTTATGAGTGTAGAAAGCACCGCCCCATAATAAAAATCTGCCTCTTTCAAAATAGACATGCTTCACCCTCCAAATGTCAATGTCCAAGATTTGAATGACGTTGTAGCGTATTTGCTCTATTTAAATTTGATTATAACAAATATTGCTCTACTATTTCAATATATACGACAATTATTTTTGGACTATTTTATGAAAAAATATGGCTATCATTGTGTTACGAGGTGATAGCCAGTGTATGAATCTTTTGTGCGTGATAGAATAACGCAGCTCAGACTCCAAAAAGGTGTCTCTGAATATCAAATGAGCTACGACTTGGGACATAGCCGCGGATATATCTATAATATTTCTTCCGGGAAATCGCTTCCCCCACTTTCTGAATTTTTCGCAATCTGCGAATATTTTGGCATTACCCCGTTGGAATTTTTCGATGAAGC
>CAKUNY010000035.1 GCA_934668605.1 uncultured Oscillospiraceae bacterium
AAGGCCGTTTTTTATGGTCCGCACACCGGATAACTGAGAGGCAGAAAGCCGGAAAAGCCCGGAGTATCAAGGGAAAATAGCTCAAAAACTCGTGCAGTACGGCTTGAAGGCAGCTCGCCGCGCGCCGCAGTTCTCGAAGAGATAATTTTTCTTTTCCAATATGCAATGGGCACCTGCGAAAGCGGGTGCCTTTTTTGCCGTCCTGCCGACGGCGGGGGCTTTTTTACTTCTTGCCGTGGCCAGGTATGGCCAGTGTACCTTCTGGCGTTACATGCCAGCTTGGCCTCTGGCGCTTGCCGCCACGGCGAGAAGTAAAAAAGCGCCCTTGGCAGGCACTGCCGAATTGAAAAGCCCCGCCATCGGCACGATGGCATTCAAAAACTTTTTACACTCTGTCCAAATTTCCTTCTTGGTTTTGTCACATTTGCCGTTTATTCTGGCTCCAACGCTTTGAGGCGTGAAATCCCTAGGAAAGGAAGTCAGAATATGAAAAAGTTACTCGCAATTTTGCTGGCGCTGAGTCTGCTTGTGCTCTGCGCCTGTTCTGCAAAAACATCTCAGGAGGCACAGGAAACAGTCACCGAAAACACGGCGGAATCGTCCGACCAGCCGGAACAGACTGAAACCCCGGAGGACGCGGAGGACGCGGAAAACACGGATGCTTCGGAAGACGAGGCCAGCACGGCCGAAGAAGCGGACGACCGAATCAAGCCGCTTCCCGACTCGATTGACGCCGCCAATCTGACCGACGCGACTGTTGCGGCAAGCTTTGACGAGAGCGCGATCGAAACGCAGGATGGCAAAACGTATCTGACGCTTCAGGTCTACGACTATGACCGCTATGACATGGTCGACATTTCGAAGCTCGCCGAAGGCAGCGTCATTGTTGCGGCTGGCAAGGACATAACGGTCGATTCCGTCGAAGAAGACGGAACGCTTGTTCTTATCAACGGCGGCCTTACAAAAGGCGGCATGACGCTCACAACGGACGACGACGGCGTATACTACGAGCTGGGCGTAAACGATGTAAAATGCTATCAGGAAAAGGGCGAGGTAAAGCTCCCGCTCTCTGAGAATTTTACGCTCACGGACAACTCCGACCCCGCAAATCCGAACCAGACCTTTGGCGCGGAGAAGCTCTCCGAGCTCGTCTCCGGCGGCTTTACGGCTTCCAACACGCTTGTCACCATCGAAAACGGTGAGATCGTCTCTATCGTTCGCAGCGAAACGCCGTAATCACCCGGCGGCATAGAAAAACACCACTGTATCTGACCCGACCGAGCCGGAGCAGTGGTGTTTTTTTCGTCTTACACGGCGGGCAAAAGCAGTCCCAAACGCGGGAAAAAGGCGGGAAAAAGTGTCCGTTGGATGACTCCGACGGGCTTTTTCTGCGCGCGGCACGTCCCATCTCGTTTGTGGGATGGCGTGGGAAATTTTGCACAAAAAGTTAGGTGAATCTAACCGCTTTTGACGAAAAACCTGATTTTCAAAAAGAATTCTTTTGCCATACTGGACTTTTGCGGAGCGCGTGTGCTATAATCGAACATGGTAATCGTTTGCAGCCAAACGAAGAACAAAAAATGTAAGAGGGTGATATTTTTTGGATTATACCAAGTACGTGTTGAAGAGCCAGGAAGAGCTTGAAAGCATGCTGGCGGGGAAGGACAATTTCTTCGTCGTCGCCTGCAACAAGTGCTTCAAAGAGTTCGAAACCACCGAGGAGCCGGATTGCGGCTGCTTCACCGCCATTGCTGAGGCACAGGGCAAGCACATCACCGGTTCTGTCAAGGTAGACTTCCTGTGCAACAAGATCCAAACCGAAAAGACGCTTGCGGGCATTGTCCCCGAGGGAACCGAGAACGTTGTTGTCGTTTCCTGCGGCCTCGGCGTGCAGACGGTGGCAGACCTTGCTGCGGTTCCCACATTTACCGCAACCAACTCCCTGAACTACATCGGCCATCATGGCATGGCGCTGACGAAGAAGACCTGCGGCGCGTGCGCCCAGTGCTATCTGAACGCCACGGGCGGCATCTGTCCCATCGTCGACTGCTCGAAGAGCCTTGTCAACGGCCAGTGCGGCGGCGCGAAGAACGGCAAGTGCGAGATCGATCCCAAAAAGGACTGCGCTTGGGAAAAGATCTATCAGCGGCTCGAAAAGCAGGGTCGGACGAAGGAATTCCTCGATCAGCCCATCCAGCTGCGGGACTACTCCGTTGCGAATGTCGACGAGATTCAGGCCTATGTTACCGAAGCCAGAGCCAGACGCTTTGAGGGCTTCTACGGCGGCGTGCATCCCACCGAGCACAAGGATTACACCGAGCATCTGGCACTCCAGAAGTTCCCGGAGCCCGATACCGTCATCCTGCCGCTTGCCATGCACATCGGCGCGCCCGCCAATCCCGTTGTGAACCCCGGCGACTATGTGAAGGTCGGCCAGCTCATCGGCGAGCAGGCCGGCTTTATCGGCGCGCCCGTTCACTCCAGCGTCAGCGGCACGGTCGTGGCCGTTGAGCCCCATACGCACCCCAATAAGGGTCCTGGCATCCTGAGCGTCGTCATCAAAAATGATGGTAAGAACACGCTTCACGAATCCGTCGTCCCCAATAAGCCCCTTGAGGAGCTGACCGCGGACGAGATCATCGACATCGTCAAGGAAAAGGGCATCGTCGGCATGGGCGGCGCAACGTTCCCGACCTATGTCAAGCTGAAGCCCGGCAAGCCCATCGACGCCGTTCTCATTAACGGCTCCGAGTGCGAGCCCTACTTAACCGCCGACCACCGCATCATGCTCGAGTACGCCGACGATATCGTCTTCGGCCTGCGCGCGATGATGAAGGCCGTCTCCGCGCCCGAGGGCGTCATCCTCATCGAGGACAACAAGCCCGACGCCGTGGCGCTCATGGAAGAGAAGGTCGCGCCGTATGACAACATCCGCGTTGTCGCCGCGAAGACCCAGTACCCCGAAGGTGCTGAAAAGATGCTCATCAAGAAGGTCATGGGTCGTCAGGTTCCCAGCGGCAAGCTGCCGGCAGACGTCGGCTGCGTTGTGAGCAACACCTCGACCGCCAAGGCCATTTCCGACGCGATTCAGAAGGGCATGCCGCTCGTCGAGCGCGCGGTGTCCGTGACGGGCGACTTCATCCGCAACCCCGGCAACTACATGGTCAAGCTCGGCACCAACGTCCAGGAGATCATCGATCACTGCGGCGGCGTGACGGGTGACGACATCGTTCTGAAAATGGGCGGCCCCATGATGGGCGCTCCCATTCACGACACCAACGTTCCCATCATCAAGGGCTCCAACGGCATCATCGCCATCGCCGCCGACCACACGGAGGAAAAAGAGTGCATCAAGTGCGGCCGCTGCGTAGACGTCTGTCCTATGGAGCTGAAGCCCTTGGAATTCTACAAGTATGGCCAGCTGGGCGACGCGGAGAAGCTTCTGTCGCTGAACATCATGGACTGCTTCTCCTGCAAGTGCTGCGAGTACATCTGCTCGTCCAAGATTCCTCTGGTGTCCAAAATCAACGCCGCCAAGGGTCTGGTCATGCCCCTGCTGAAGAAGAAATAAGGGGGAGAGAACGATATGCTGATTACAAGACTGAAATCCGAAGAAACCATTACCTCCCTCTGCACCGGCAAGGTGTTTATCATCAACTGCCACGGCTGTAAGGAAGTGGGCTTCCCCGAGGAGGAAGCAAATGCGCTCCAGAAAAAGCTCGCGGACGCCGGTAAGGTCGTCGGCACGCTGACCACCGACTATGTCTGCAACCCCACGGAGCTTGCGCTGCGCCTGAGAGCGCCCATGCCGAAGATCGCGGAGGCGGACGCCGTTCTGGTGTTCTCCTGCGGCGTCGGCGTACAGACCATCTCCGAGATGCTGGAAGATAAGCCCGTATACGCCTGCTGCGATACCGTGGAGCTTCCCGGCTTCCAGGGCGTCACGCCGCTCGAATACGACTGCGGCCAGTGCGGCGAGTGCTTCTTGAACCTGACGGGCGGTATCTGTCCGATCACGGCGTGCTCGAAGAGCCTTGTCAACGGCCCCTGCGGCGGCACCAAGAACGGCAAATGCGAGGTTTGCCCCACGATGGACTGCGGCTGGGAGCGCATCATTCAGCGCCTCAAGGCACAGGGACGGCTCGACGTTCTGCGCTGTCCCACGCAGCTTCATGATTTCAATACCGATCAGGCTACAATGGCCGCCAAAGAATCTGAATAATCAGGAGTGATGAATTATGAGAATTACGGAACTGTTTCAGAACAGAGAATTTGTAGTTTCCGCTGAGATCGGCCCCCCCAAGGGAATTCACATCGACGGCCTGGTAGAAGAGGCGAAGGAATATCTCACCGGCGTTCACTATGTCAACGTCACCGATAACCAGTCCTCCGTCATGCGTCTGGGCGGTCTTGCAACCTGCAAGGTGCTCAAGGATGCGGGTCTTACCCCCATCTTCCAGCTGACCTGCCGCGACCGCAACCGCATCGCGCTTCAGTCCGATCTTCTGAGCGCCGCGATGCTCGGCATCGACAACATCCTTTGCCTCACCGGCGA
Organism: uncultured Oscillospiraceae bacterium; assembly: GCA_934668605.1. Taxonomy (GTDB): domain Bacteria; phylum Bacillota; class Clostridia; order Oscillospirales; family Oscillospiraceae; genus CAG-170. The sequence continues at coordinate 4,556 of CAKUNY010000035.1, forward strand.
CCACACCAAGCTGGGCGACCATCCGCAGGCAAAGCCCGTGTTTGACCTGGACTCCGTGTCGCTGCTGCATGCCGCGAGCCTGCTCGAAACCGGCAAGGATCTGGGCGGCAACGAGCTCGTGGGCGAGGCTCCGAAGTTTGCCAAGGGCGCCGTCGTGTCCCCGTGCTCCGACTCCATTGACGCGCAGCTCGTGAAGATGGAGCGCAAGGTCAAGGCCGGCGCGGAATTCTTCCAGACGCAGGCTGTCTTTGAGCCCGAAAAGTTCATCAAGTTCATGGAAGCTGCCAAGCAGTTCGGCAAGCCCGTGCAGGTCGGCATCATCATCCCGAAGTCTGCCGGTATGTGCAAGTTCATGAACAACAACGTCGCGGGCGTTCATATCCCCGACGAGCTGATCGCCGAGCTTCAGGCCGACAAGGAAAAGACCAAGGCCGGTATCACCGGTGTGGAAATTGCCGCGCGCATCATCCGCGAGTGCAAGCCCTACTGCCAGGGTGTCCATATCATGTCCCTCGGCTGGGAATCCAAGGTTCCCGCCCTTCTGGAACAGGCTGGCCTCAAGTAAGATCGAAACCGCATAAATCAAAAGCCTCTGCGTACCGAGATGGTATGCAGAGGCTTTTTGCGTCTCGTGGTATGCTGTTTCGCAATTTTCCGCGGATGTACGTTACGAATTTCCCGCATTCTACCCGGGAGATTCGTAGGGGTCGATTGAGCACATCGACCCGGCAAATAAACCCGTTTTTACGGAAATCCAATGCGAATTCGATGGTACCCAATGGGGCGATGTGGGCATCGCCCCCTACGCAAAGAGGGAAAATTGATGTGCGCAATCGCCCCATACGCATGGTTGGGAAACTCGTCGTTCAATTCAGTGCGCCGAAGGCGCTCAGCGGCCAGACGCGGAAGACGACCTTGCCGACGATCTGGTCGGCCGCGATGCAGCCGACGATGCTGCTGCGAGAATCAATGGACACGCTCCGGTTGTCGCCCATGACAAAATAGCGCTGATCGGGCACCTGATACGGAAGCTCGATATCCGTCTCGCCGAAAGCCTTTTCCGTGAGATACGGCTCATCAAGAGGCGTACCGTTTACGCTGACGGTTCCGTCCTCATCGACATTGACATAGTCGGACGAGCCCGCGATATAGCGCTTGATGAGAAGCTTGTTGCCGTGGTAAAAGGCGATGATATCGCCGGAAGAGAAGTCCTTGGTCTTTACGCTGATGAGGATCTCGCCGTTTTGAAGCGTCGGCGCCATCGAGCTTCCATACACGCGCAAAACCGGCATCCAGAGCGTTGCCGCCAGAACGGCCAGCGCCGCGACAACGATCAGGATCGCAATCGTGCTCCGAAGCGTCCTGTGATACCGGCGCTTGTAGCGCAGGCGGCGGCGTTCGGCGTCCAGCTGCTGGGCTGTCGGAAGGGATGTTTCGTTGGTGGTCAGCATGCTCATTCTCCGTTTCGTGTTTTCTTCGCGTCATCCAGCAAAATCTGCTGCCTGCTGCTGTCTAGCGCGCGTTCGCCTCCTTGAGAAGCTTCTGCGCCTGTTCCTCGGCCTGCCGCACAAGTTCGTCCGCCTGCCGCTTTGCCGCGGCAAGCTTTCGCTCGGCAACGGATAACGACTCCTTCGCGCAAAGAAGATACTGGTCGGCGGCAGCCTGCGCGGCCTCAAAGACGCCATTTACCCGCAGCGCAGCCTCCGCGATGGAGCCGGCTTCGCGCATTTCCAGCTGCCGGTTTTCCAGCTGCGCGGTCAGATCCTGATTCTGCGCGGTAAGCGCCTCATTCTGCGTTTGCAGCTCGAAGAGAATATCGATGAGCTCGGCGCGGCTGAGCCTTCGAAGCTCCTTATCGGTCATAGGGTTTCACCACCGTTTTTTGTGTGTTTCAGCGGAGCCTGCGCCTTTTTTGCAGCAGCAGCGCCGCTCCGGCCATCGTCAAAAGCCCGCCGGCCGTGTAGATGGCGCGAAGGCCTGCGCCTCCCGTCTCGGGAAGCTCCGCGTAGTGGATGCGGTTCGTGATCTCGGCCTCGCCTCCGGGGTTCTCCGGGGAGAGCACAATTTCGGTTCCGCCGCCAAACGCGGTAAAGGGCGTGCCGCTGATGATTTTCATCTCGCCGTTCTGTACGGGGTTTCCGCTGTCGTCGAGCTCGAAGACGTAATACGTTTTGCCGAGCGGCAGATTCTCAAAGCGCGCAATGCCGTCTTCGGGCGTGATCGTACCGTTTCCGTAGACCACAGATGCGGTCGCGACCGGCGTTCCGGAGCCATCGGATGTTTCGTAAAGGGCGAAGGTATATGTGCCGTCGATTTTCGCCAGCAGCCGTTCGTCAAAGCTCTCGAAGCGCTTCGTGACCGCGATTTTGCCAACGTCGCCGTCCGGCCGGTTGTGAACCGTGAGCAGAACATGCTTCGCGTAGTGCTGCTTGCCGCTCGCGTCGACCCACAAAGCGGGCTCATTATAGTCTCCCGAATCGCCCTCGCGGTATCTGGCCGGGTCGTACGTGACGTCGTAGTCGGTATAGCCGTCCTGTATGGAGGCGTTGAAGGGCGTATCGCCGATCATGAGCTCCTTGAGCGTGTAGTCCGCGACCTTGCCGTCGATGAACAGCGGGAGATCCTTCCAGACATACGTCCAGTCATTGTCCTTGTTCAAAACCTTCGTGTATTCGCTGCCAAGCGGCGCGCCGTCGTACATCAGCGTGACCGTCACGGGCTCCTGCCAGTCCTCGGGCACCTCGCCCCAGTCCTTCACGGCGGTGACCGTCGTGAGCAGATGCGAATCGTTTTTCACGAGCAGCAGCTTCGTTCCGACGCCGGAGGAAACGCCGCCGGTCGAAGATTCGAGTGCTTTTCCGTCATAGGTCAGCTCTGTGAGCTTTCCGTCCGAGTCGACGGTGAAGCGGATCTCCTCCGCGCCGCTGTAGCCCTGCGGGAACGTTTCGCGCAGCGTATACGAACCCGGCGTCAGATAGAGATACACATCGCCGTTCGCGTTTGTCTCGATCGTGTTTCCCGCGTTCTCGGTGTATTCCTCGTCGTCAAAATGGGCGTTGGTGTACATGCTCGTACCGGGCTTTCGACGAAGCGTCCCGGCCTGCGCATCGTCTGCCGTGAGCTGGAACTTCACCCCGCCAATGCCGTTTTCCGTGAACGCGTCGAGCTTGCGCAGCGTCAGCATCCCGGCCTCGACGTAGGTATTCTGGAAAGAGACGGTGCGGTACCGGTGCTGGGGAACGTCTGTTGCATAGGAGGACATCATGGTCGTGACCGGCTCGTCGTCCGTATAGGTCTGCCAGCTGCCGGGGTTCACGGTGTCATAAATGCGGTAATAGGTGTTCGCGTGCGTGTCGGAAAGCAGATAATTCTGCTCGGTAAACCGGTATGTGCTGTCGATGCGTCCGCTTCCGATCCAGGTATAGGTATTTGCAGCGGCGTCGTAGGAGCTGTAGCCCACGCAGTTCTCGCGCGTTTCCTCTCCGGCGGGCACCAGTGTGAGCCGCTCGTTTTTCGTCCCTTCGACCGTCTGGTTCTCGATCAGGATGCTGTATTCTCCGTCTTCCTGATTCTTGATCCTCTCAATGGCCGCGTCGCTTCCCAAAAACGTCTTCGTCACGCGGATCTTTGCTTCCTTTGCAACGAGCACGCCGTCGACATGCCAGCCGTCGGTGCTGTCGTATTTGAGGTTCGTCCAGCGAACCTGGAAATAGTCTGCGGTCAGCTTGCTTTGCGGGATTTCTTCGTCGCCGATCATGATGGAGTAATTGTTCTCCCGGAGCAGGCTGAACATTTCGCTGTCGGAGGGGAACACCTCCATCGTCAGACCGTCGTAGGGCGTATCCGTCATGGTACGCAGCGTCGTATCCGTATCGTAGGCCGTTGCGTCGGTCGTCGGGGGCGCGAGGATCAGAATGTCGCGATCCGTCGTGGTGAGCGCGTCGGTTCCGAGCAGCGTCGTGGTGAACAGGGACTTGGTATAGTCGCCGACCGGGTTGTTCGTGAAGCCGTTGCTGTGGAAGTCCTTGATCTCACAGAAAAGGTGAATATAGAAGTTGACGGATGTGGCTCTGCCATTTGCGTCTTTTACACTCCAGACAGCTTCCAGCTCGATCACACCGCCGTTTTCATAGCCCGCCAGCTGCACCGCCGTCAGCGGCTGCGCGGGGTCGAGAACGGTGTTGGTCGCCTTGACGCGCCAGCCGCGGAAGGTGTAGAAAAAGTGCTTGGCCTGTCTGGTCGGGTCTGCCTGCGACACCACGCGCAGCGAATCCGGCGAACGGAGCGGATAGATCGTATCCGCCGTGACCGTTACCTGTTCGGTAAGCGTCGCCATGCCGCCGACCTTGCCGTCGGTGATAACGCTCTGCGCGTTGGCGGTAACCTCACTGCTGATTCGTTCCAGACAGTCGGCGAGCGTATCTGCATGGTAGCGGATGGTATAGATCTGTTCGTCGGCGATCGTTTTGCGCGCAGTGACCTTGATGGGATGCGAGACGTTCCGGAACTTGATGAAAAGCTTGCCGCCTTCCAGCTCCTGCACATCGCTCGGCGTGATCTCGCTGCCATCGGCGAGGTTGGTGTAACTCCAGGTGTAGTCGTCGAACACAGACAGCTCGACGCTGAACGTCGCTCCGTTCAGTACGTGATAGATCTTGCTCTCCGACGCGGCATCGGGCGGCGCGGAAATGTTCACGGTGTAGAACGTGTTGTCGCTGATGAGCGCCGCATTGGTGTTGGAGGCACTGCCTTCAAAGTAGCTGCCGTAGTCCCGCGTGTTGTGGGGCAGATAGTAGATATAGCTTGTTGTTGTGCGGCTGAGCGGAATGCGCCATTCCTGCGTTCCGTCCGCGTTTTCGGCCTGATACGCCGGCGCGTCCGCCCAGATAAGCGATGTGTCGTTCAGATCAGTATGCGGGAAGAAGCGTTCTCCTTGATAGCTGTCCGCCTCGAAACCAAAATCGCCGTACACGGTCTCCAGCTGCTGCGCCGTGATGTAATAGCGCCCGTTCTCCTGTTCGAGCGTTCCGGACTCCTCCGAAACAAGATGCAGCGTGTCGTCGAGATAAACATAGTACCGCAGCGTCATCTGCTCGGACGCGTAGGTGTCCGCGCCGTCTTCCGGCTGCTCGTCCTCCGGATTTTCCGGGTCTTCGGGGTTCTCCGGGTCTTCGGGGTTCTCCGGGTCTTCTGGATTTTCGGAGTCTTCCGCGCCGGGGTCTTCAGAATCCGCATCGTCCGGATCTTCATCCTCTGCCGGGTCTTCGGAGCCGGGATCGTCCGCCGGGTCTTCATCCGCGGGCTCCTCCGGGGTCCCGTCGTCCGCTGCCTGATCGCAGGTGAGCACCCACGTGCCGTAGCAGAGCGCGGTGTGGACGTGGTCAGGGTCTTCATTCGTACAGGTAAGCGTCTGCGTATCTGCGGGCAGCTGAACGGTCTTGAAGCAGCCGCTCGTGTGCTGGTGAGAGATCACCTCGCCAAGCGCGCAGGTGAGCGTTCCGTCGGCGGCGTAGCAATTTTCATCGTGCCGGTGCAGAAGCATCTCCTGCTTGCCGCAGACGAGCACCGGCTCTGCCGCCTCCTCTTCTGTCCGGCCGCAGGACAAGACCGTATCCCACGCGTAGCAATCGTCCGAATGGGTATGCTCCTCTCCTTCTTCCAGACCGCAAATAAGCTCGCCGCGCTCGGCCGTATAGCAGTCGTCCGTATGCATATGCGCTTGCGGATATGCATAGCATTCCTCCGTGTGCGTGTGCGCCGCAAGCTCCGGAAGCGTGCAGGCAAGCGCGCCGGTTTCGTCATAGCAGCGCGAATCGTGCCGGTGTACGACAAACAGCCCGTCCTCTGCTGACACAGGACAGGCAAGAATTTCCTTTTCGGTTGTGGTCAGCTGCGTGTAGCAGCTCTCGTCGTGGATGTGGTTCGCCGTCATGGTGATGGCGGGCAGGATGAGCGCGTAGGTCGTTGCGAAGACAACAACGGAGGCAAGAACCGTCAGAATGCCGTGCCATGCGCGGCGGCGGGCGTGACGCTTTTCGAACTTCTTAACATCACGCGAAAGCAAATCGTTCATAATCTGAGCTCCCGGGTAGGCAGAAAATTCTTCCTGTAAAAATTTCGTTTTTTCGCACTTTTACGCATATATTATACACATTTTTATAAAGTTTTCAACCCCCCCCCGAATTTTTGAGGCCTATTATTTTTGTATTTTTCTCTTGAAAACACAGTCGAAATATGGTACTCTTTTCAATGCAAAACATGAAACGCATGGTAAAAATATGAAAACGTGCGTTAAGAAAGGACAACTGGAATGAAAAAGGCGGGAAAATTACTATCACTTTTATTGGTTCTGACCATTGTGCTCTCTCTGAGCGTCACGGCGCTGGCCGCAGACGGCTCCTATACCATCACCATCCTCGGCGACAAAACGACCGCCGACCATACATTTGAGGCCTATCAGGTCTTCGCGGGCGACCTCTATGATGCAAACGAAAATGAAGAAGGCGCCTCCCACTCCAAGATCCTCTCCAACATTGTCTGGGGCGATGGCGTTGATCAGGCCAAAGTTGTGAATGGGCAGACTCTTTCGCAGGCGTTTGACGGCAAGACCGCCGCGGTAATTGCCGAAGAGCTCGCAAACAGCAACAGCGTCTCCGAGGCGCAGACATTTGCCAAGAAGGTCGCTCCCTACCTTTCCGCAACTTACAAACAGAGCACCAAGGACGCATCTTCGGGCAATTATCTGATCTCCGGTCTGGCCGCCGGCTACTATCTCGTCAAGGATGCGGACAATACGCTTGCCGATACGAACGACTTCTATACCGCATATCTGATGAAAGTCGTCGCGGACGTGCAGGCCGCCCCCAAGGGCGACAAGCCCACGCTGAAAAAGCAGGTTGAAATGACGAAGGGCGAATGGCGCACCGAAGGCAGCGCCTCCTTCCAGATCGGCTCCACCGTAACCTTCCGTCTGATCGCGTCGGTTCCCGACGTTTCCCGTTACACCAGCTACACCTACAAGATCACGGATACCATGAGCGAAGGCTTGACCTCCAATGTCAAAAGCGTAAATGATATCGCCATTACGGTCGACAACCAGACGCCCCTTGACAAGAGCTATTACTCCGTCACGACCGAAACTGCGGACGGCTCCGACTTTGTGCTTACGATCGACATCATGAAGGCGATCGGCGACGGCAAGATCAGAATCGGCGACAATCTGAACATTGTCTATTCCGCTGTTCTGAACGATAACGCCGTGATTTATGACGAGAAGAACACCAACACCGCGCATCTGGAATACAGCAACAACCCCAACGGCGACGGCACCGGTAAAACGCCCGATACCACCGTCGATGTTTACTCGCTTTACGCAAACATCAAAAAAGTCGACAGCAAGAACACGAATACTGTTCTGACGGGCGCTAAGTTCGTCCTCTCCACCAATCCGAACCTCAAGGTCAGCGACTTACAGTGCAACGAAAACGGCGTTCCCGCCGTTACCACGGATCTGATCGCGCTTCGCTCTGCCGGTAAGACCGACGACCGCAGCGCCGATGTGTACGCGATTGCCTCCGCGCAGGACAGTGCAGAAGATACGATCTACGTCATCGAAATGGGCTCGGTCAAGCTGACCGGCTTCGGCGCGGAAACATACTACCTCTACGAGACGAAGGCTCCGAACGGCTACAACCTGCTCTCCGACCCCGTTGCGCTCCACTTCTCCACGGAAGGCGAAAAAGCTCCTGATTACAAAGCGTCCCTCAAGATCGACGACAAGGCGATTCCCGTCGAGAACATGAGCTTTACGATCGCCAACAGCACCGGCGCGACGCTGCCGGAGACGGGCGGCATCGGCACGACGCTGTTCTATGTGATCGGCGGTCTGCTCGTCGTTGGCGCGGGCGTTCTGCTCGTGACCAAAAAGCGCATGGGCAAGGCTGACAACTAATTTTACATCTACCGAAAAGGGACGGAGGGCTTTTCCCTTCGTCCCTTTGCGGCAGCAGGGAGAATTCCGCAATGAAAAACAGGCTCATCAATATTCTTCTGATTCTTGCGCTGGTTGCGGGACTGTCCCTGCTGCTCTATCCCACCGTGAGCGACTACTGGAACTCGCTGCATGCCTCGCAGGCCGTCGCGTCGTATGACAGAGCCGTGCAGGATATGGACGAAGGCCGGTACGACGAAATTCTGCAAAGCGCGCGGCGGTATAACCGCGATTTATTCCTGCGCGGGAGCCTTTTTTCCCTGACGGACGAGGCGCGCGAGGACTATAACAGCCAGCTGAACATCGACGGCTCGGGCGTCATGGGCTATATCGAAATTCCGACGATCAAGGTTTCTCTTCCCATCTATCACGGAACCAGCGACGACGTGCTGCAAATCGCCGTGGGGCATCTGGAATGGAGCTCGCTTCCCGTGGGCGGCGAGAGCACCCACTGCGTCCTCTCCGGCCATCGGGGTCTTCCCAGCGCCAAGCTCTTTACGAACCTGGATCAGCTCACCGAGGGCAATCTATTCGTGATCCGCACGCTCGATGAAGTTCTGACCTACGAGGTCGACCGCATTCTCATTGTTCTGCCCGGCGAGGTGCAATCGCTGACCGCGGAAGAAGGAAAAGATCTGTGTACGCTCGTCACCTGTACGCCCTACGGCGTCAATTCCCACCGCCTGCTCGTGCGCGGGCACCGCGTGGAAAACCAGTCCGAGGCCGTGCGCCTGACGGCAGACGCCATCCGCGTCGATCCCCTGCTCGTCGCCCCCATCGCCGCCATTCCCCTTCTGCTGGCGCTCCTGCTGCTCCTCGCCGCCGCGCCCAAGAAAAAGAGCCGCAACGATACGTAAACCGCTCGATACCCTTCGTAGGGGGCGATGCCCACATCGATTTTTCCCTCTTTGCGTAGGGGGCGATGCCCACATCGATTTTCCCCTCTTTGCGTAGGGGGCGATGCCCACATCGCCCCAAGGGCACGAACGAATTCGCCGAAGGGTATCGTAAAAACGGTTTATACCGCCGGGTCGATGTGGGCATCGACCCCTACGCATAATCGTGAAATTTCAGAAACCCTTACAAATTGCTTTGGAGGAATCCCCCATGCGAAACTGGACAAAACGTGTCTGTGCGTCGGTTCTGCTTGTGTGCCTGCTGGCGCTGCTTTCCATGCAGGCGTTTGCCGCTGGCGCGATTGACAGCAAGCGGGACGTAAGCTTGAGAATCGAATACCGCCACAACGGCGAGCCCATCACGTCCGCCCGCTTTGACCTCTATTATGCCGCAAGCGTCGACGCGTACGCGAATTTCACCCTTGCGGGAGACTTTGCAAGCTATCCCGTGCGCCTTGAAAACCTGACCGCCGCCGAATGGACGGCGCTGGCCGAAACGCTCGCTGCCTACGCGGATCGCGATGCGCTTTCGCCGCTCGACACCGGAAAAACGGACGCAAAGGGAACGCTTTCTTTCCCGAATCAGCAAGCGCGCCTCGCGCCGGGGCTTTACCTGATCGTCGGAAGGACGCTCTCTGCAAACGGGTACACGTATGAAGCAGAGCCGTTTCTCATCTCGCTTCCGAATCTGGAAAACGACGCGTGGGTCTACGATGCGGCGGCCTGCCCCAAGCACACGAGAAGCGAAAACCCGCCCGCACCGTCTGATGATACGGTCGACCGACGGGTCATCAAGCTCTGGCAGGACGATGTGGAGGAGCTGCGGCCGTCTTCGGTCGTGATCGAGCTTTTAAAGGATGGGAAGGTCTATGATACCGTGACCCTGAGCGAAAAGAACAACTGGCGCCATACCTGGGAAGATCTCCCCAAATATAACGCCGACGGCTCGAAGATCGAGTGGCGCGTCACGGAGCAGCTTCCCAAAAATTATACGGTTCGCATCACGCGCGACGGCGCGGCCTTCCTCGTGACCAACACGTATCTCCCGGAAAAACCGGACGGCGGCACCGTGTCGCGCACGCTCATCAAGCGCTGGATCGATGCAGGCTACGAGCAGAAGCGCCCGGATTCCGTCACCGTCACGCTTTTGAAAGACGGCGCGGCCTATGAAAAACAGACGCTCACCCGCGCGGATAATTGGCAGCACACATGGAGCGATCTTCCCCACTATCATCCCGACGGCTCGGAAATCATCTGGACGATACAGGAAAGTCCTGTCTCCGGCTATACTGCAAGCGTCCAGAAAACCGGCGATACCTTCGTTCTGACAAATACGCTGAACCGGCAGAAGCTGCCGCAGACGGGGCTTCTGTGGTGGCCGGTTCCGGTGCTGGCTGCCGTGGGGCTGGCTTTTCTGATCCTGGGCGCAGTCTCCAAAAGGAAGAATGGCCATGAGTAAGCGCGGAACACTTTGCACCGTTCTGGGCGTGCTGCTTCTTCTCGCGGCGCTTTTGCTCACGGCATACAATCTCTGGCGCGACGCGATGGCAAGCATGTCGGTAAATGTTGTTCTCGAGCGCCTGACCCCGACGCTTTCCCTGCGGCAATCGGAGCTTCCGGCGCTTCCCTCCGGCGAAGGGCTCGAGGAGGCGTTCATCCCGGATTATGTTTTGAATCCCGATATGGCCATGCCCGAAGAGGCGCTCGATGGGCAGATGTATATCGGCGTTCTGGACATTCCCGCGCTGGGCTTGTCGCTTCCGATCATCAGCGCATGGAGCTACGAAAGCCTTCAAATTGCCCCCTGCCGGTACGCAGGCTCCGCGTATCTTGATAATCTCGTGATCTCAGGACACAACTACCGCAGCCACTTCGCATCCCTTCCCCAGCTCCAGCCGGGGGACGCCGTCACGTTCACCGACATGGACGGCAACGTCTTTTCCTACGAGGTTTCTGCTCTCGAGACGCTTTCTTCCTACGCCGTCTCGGATATGACGCAGGGAGACTGGGATCTGACCCTTTTCACCTGCACCGTCGGCGGGCAGTCGAGACTTGCCATTCGCTGCGATAAAACCGAATAACGCACAAGCCGCGCCCCAACGGGGCGCGGCTTTGAGACTGTCAAAAAAGCTGACGCTTTCTTGACAGAAGGGGCTGCGCCTCGACTGCGCGCATAATTTGTGCGCCA
>CAKUNY010000036.1 GCA_934668605.1 uncultured Oscillospiraceae bacterium
TGTCGAAGCACTCTCCCGCCGCGTCGTCTCGCGTGGTGCCGAGAATTTTGAAGTCCGTGTAGCCGCGCACGTCGACGATCAGCGTGTGCCCGCCGGAAACAACGAGGCAGATAAAGGGCGGCTCCAGATCTGGATACGCGAGGTAGTTTGCCGCGATGTGTCCCCGGATATGATGCACCGGCACCAGCGGCAGACCCATCGAATACGCCGCCGCCTTTGCAAAATTCACGCCGACCAGGACCGCTCCAATGAGCCCCGGGGCGTACGTCACGGCGATCGCGTCCAGATCTTTGCGCGTCAGTCCGCTCGTTTCCAGCGCCTGATCAGCAAGCGCGTAAATTGCCTCGATATGCTTGCGCGACGCAATTTCCGGCACCACACCGCCATAGAGCTTGTGAAGCTCCACCTGCGAGGCGATGCAGTCGGTCAGGATTTCGCGCCCATCGCGCACGATGGCGACCGCCGTTTCGTCGCAGGAGGACTCTACTGATAAAATATTCATGCCAAGCCGTCCTTTCTGAGGATGCGCGCATCCTCCTTCGGATGAAAATAATAGTTAGGGCGCTTTCCCACCTGCAAAAAGCCGAGCGACTCGTAAAGCCCGATGGCGGCCTCGTTCGAGTCCCGTACCTCGAGGGTCAGCGACCGAACGCCTTTTTGCGCCAGGCGCGTACAGAGAGCCGCAATCAGCTTTTTTGCAATTCCCTGCCGTCTGGCGCTTTCCCGGACGGCAATGTTCATCATGTCCGCCTCGTCCAGAACGCTCTGGCTTCCAATGTAGCCGAGCACCGTATCGCCGGTTTTTGCGGCAAGCCACAGACTCAGTTCGTTTTCGAGCTCGTGCGATAAGACGCTTTCCGGCCAAGGCTCAGAAAAGCACGTTCTCTCCAGCTCCGCCACCTGCGGCACATCTGCCGCCGTCATAGGTTCGATTCGTACGTCCATCACTTTGCCTCATACCAGCTCGCGCCGCTCTTGGCCTCGGCCAGCAGCGGAACAGACAGCTCCGTCACATGCTCCATCTGCTCGGTCAGAAGCTTCGTAACCTCTTCGCGTTCAGACAGCGGACACTCGACGATCAGCTCGTCGTGCACCTGCAGGACAAGCCTTGCCTGAAGCTTCTGCTCGCGCAGCGCTTTCTCTACGTGGATCATCGCGAGCTTGATGATATCCGCCGCCGTGCCCTGAATGGGTGTGTTGAGGGCGACGCGCTCGCCGAACGAGCGAATGTTAAAGTTGCTGCTCTTGAGCTCGGGAAGGTTCCGCCTTCTTCCAAAGAGCGTCGTCACAAAGCCGTCCTGCTTTGCCTGCGCAACGATATTTTTCATGTAGTTCCGCACGCCCGCGTAATTCTGAAGGTAGTTTTCGATATACGCCTTCGCTTCCTTGCGCGTCACGCCGATGTCCTCAGCAAGGGAGAACTCCGAAATGCCGTAGACGATGCCGAAATTGACCGCCTTCGCGTGTCGGCGCATGAGAGGCGTCACGTCCTCGGGCGCAACATGGAAGACCTGCGCCGCCGTGGCCGTGTGGATGTCCATGCCGGAGGTGAACGCCTCCTGCATGTGCGCGTCTTCTGCGATGTGCGCCAGAACGCGCAGCTCGATCTGGCTGTAGTCCGCGTCGACAAAGACCCAGCCGTCCTGCGGCACGAACATTTTGCGAATTTCGCTTCCCAGCTCCGTGCGCACGGGGATGTTCTGGAGATTCGGCTCTGTAGACGAAAGCCGCCCCGTCGCCGTGACCATGTTCTGGAAGGTCGTGTGAATTCTGCCGTCGCTGGAGATTTCCTTGACAAGGCCGTCGGCATAGGTCGATTTCAGCTTCGTAAGCGTCCGGTAGTCCAGAATCGCCTCAATGATGGGGTGGCGGCTCTTGAGCTTTTCGAGCACCTCTGCATTTGTCGAATAGCCGCTTTTCGTCTTCTTGACGGGCGGCAGTTCCAGCTTTTCAAAGAGAATCTCGCCCAGCTGCTTGGGAGAGTTGATGTTGAATTCCTGCCCGGCGTAGCGGAAAATGTCCGCCTGGTCTTTTTGGATGCCGACCTCCAGCATATTGCCGAAGGCGACGAGCGCCATCTGGTCGACAAGCACGCCCCGCGTCTCCATCCGCGACAGCACCGCGCAAAGGGGCAGCTCGATCTCATAATAGAGCTTCTCCATGCCGCATTCGCGCAGCTTCCCGGGCAGCACCGCATAGAGCGCCGCAACCGCCGCTGCCTGCGCCAGAAGTGCTGTCTGCTCCGCCGCTTCCTTCCCGACGGTCTGCTCGTCCGCATAGCCGATCTGCGCGCCGCAGTACTGCGAGAAAACGTCGTCCAGCTTGTACTCTCCCCGCGTCGCATCCAAGTCATAGGCGGCAAGCGCGGTGTCGAAAATAAACCCGTCCGCCGGGAGGCCGCGCTCGAGAAGCGCTCTCATGAGGGGCTTACAGTCATGCGCGACCTTTTTGACGGAAGCGCCAAACAAAGTTGACATAAACTCTATATCCTGCACGGCGCCGCCAGAGAAAAGGAAGCCTGTATCGTCTGTATGAACGGCGATTTTTGAAAAATCGTCCGATACGTTTAAGTTTACATAATGCTCTCTCGCAAGCTTTGCCGCGATTTCCCGCGCCTGTGCGGTGTCCGTTATAGTTTCGCACGGAAAGACCGCTTCGATTCTTTCCTGCGGCTTGGGGCTTTCCTGCGGCGTATGCAGGCCGTAGCGGGCAATCAGGCGCGTGAACTCGAGCCTGTGGAACAGCGCGTAAAGCGCGTCGTTGTCGACCTCGCGCACGAGATTTCGCTCCGGGATAAACTCCACCGGCGCGTTTTTGCGGATGGTCGCCAGGTCATAGGACATGTAGGCCTGCTCGCGGTCCTTCTCCAGCTTTTTGCGCACGGATTCCTTGATCTCCGGCAGATGCTCGTAAATGCCGTCGAGCGTTCCGTATTCCAGAAGAAGCCCTGTCGCCGTCTTGGGGCCGACGCCGCTGACTCCCGGAATATTGTCCGAGCTGTCTCCCATGAGGCTCTTGAGGTCGACCAGATGGATCGGGTCAAAGCCATATTCCGCGCGGAACACGTCGGGGGTATAGTTCGTCGTGATGGTCTGCCCGGCCTTCGTTGTGACGAGCTTGACCGTGACGCGGTCGGTCACGAGCTGTAAAGAGTCCCGGTCGCCCGTGACGATCACGCAGTCCGTGCCCTCGCGCGCGCAGATCTCCCCTGCCGTGCCCAGAATATCATCCGCTTCCCAGCCCTCGCACTCGTAAATGGGAATGTTCATCGCGCCCAGAACCTCTTTCATGAGGGGCATCTGCATCGCCAGCTCCTCCGGCATCGCGTGGCGCGTGGCCTTATAGCCATCAAAGGCCAGATGGCGGAACGTCGGCGTTTTGAGGTCAAACGCGACACAAAGCGCGTCCGGCTGCTCATCGGCGCGCAGCCGCTCTAAAATATTCAGAAATCCGTAGATCGCGTTCGTATATACGCCGTCCTTCGTGCTCAGAAGGCGCACGCCGTAAAACGCGCGGTTGATGATGCTGTTGCCGTCTAAAATCATCAGCTTCATGGAAAAGCTCCTTTTCGCTCATTTGACATATGCCAATACTGATTTATCATACCACAAAACCGCGTCTCTTGCAACGAAGGAACGAAAAAGAGCAAGCCAAGCGGCCTGCTCTTTTCGGTTCAATTCGATTATACGCGGTTCCACTTCGCGCCGCCGGGAATATCGGTCAGCTCGATGCCTTCCGCCTTGAGTTCGTCGCGGATTTGATCGGCCTCGGCAAAGTTCTTGGCCCTCTTGGCATCGTACCGCGCGCGGATCTTCGCTTCCACAGCCGCGTCCTGCTCGCCGGATTCGGAGATGATGTTGTATTCGCCGCCGCTTTGTTTGGCGCTGGCCGCCTTTTTGCGCGCCTCGTCGGCCTTCTTGAGAAGGTCTAAGCTCAGCACCTTGTCAAAATCATCGAGAAGGTACAGCTTTGTTGCGTCGTTCGTCTGGTATTTGAGAACGTCATACAGCGCCGTAATGCCGAGCGACGTGTTAAGGTCGTTCCCCAGCGCCTTATTGAACTTCTCGCGCAGCGCCGAGACGGCGGCCTCGTCGATGGGCTCGTCGGAGGGCTTGAGCGCGGCGATCTTCGCGATCAGCTTCTGATACGTGCCCATCGCGTTGTCCAGGTTCTCCCACGAGAAGACGAGATTCTTGCGGTAGTGGCTTTGCAGGCAGAACAGCCGGTAGGCCAGCGGGTCATAACCCTTCTGCTCCAAAAGAGACACCGTCAAAAATTCACCCTTGGATTTGGACATTTTGCCGGACGTGGTGTTCAGATGCATCACGTGCATCCAGTAGTTGCACCAGCGGTGGCCGATGTAGCTCTCGGACTGGGCAATCTCGTTCGTGTGGTGCGGGAAGGCGTTGTCAATGCCGCCGCAGTGGATATCGAGGTCTTCCCCGAGGTACTTGAGGGAAATGCCGGAGCACTCGATGTGCCAGCCGGGATAGCCGACGCCCCAGGGAGAGTCCCACTTGAGCGCCTGATCTTCAAACTTCGATTTCGTGAACCAGAGCACGAAGTCATTTTTGTTGCGCTTGTTCGTGTCCTCTTCCACGCCCTCGCGCACGCCGACAGCCAGGTCTTCCTCGTTGTGCTCGTTGAAGATATAATACTTTTCGAGCTTCGAGGTGTCAAAATACACGTTGCCGCCCGCCTGATAGGCATAGCCGGTATCGAGCAGCTTCGTGATGATCTTGATATACTCGTCAATGCAGCCGGTTGCGGGCTGGACGACGTCGGGGCGCTTGATGTTGAGCTTTTTGCAGTCGTCAAAGAACGCGTCGGTGTAGAACTTTGCGATCTCCATGACGCTCTTGTGCTCGCGCTTGGCACCCTTGAGCATCTTGTCTTCGCCCTCATCCGCGTCGGAGGTCAGATGGCCGACGTCTGTGATGTTCATGACGCGCTTAACGGGGTAACCGATGTAGCGCAGGTACTTTTCCAGCACGTCCTCCATGATATAGCTGCGGAGATTGCCGATGTGTGCAAAATGATAGACCGTGGGGCCGCAGGTATACATCTTGACGAGCTTGGGGTCGTTGGGGATAAATTCTTCTTTTTTGTGCGATGCGGAATTATAAAGATACATGTCGTTTCCTCCCTGTTTATTCTTTTGTTTCCCGTGCTGCTTCCAGTGCGTCGAGGCGCTTTTTGAGCAGCTCAATTTCGATCATCACCGGGTCTGGCGTGTGGATATGGTCGAGCTTTTCGCCGGAAATCCGAGCGATCCTGCCCGGCACGCCGACAACCGTCGCATTCTCCGGCACCTCGCGCAGAACAACGGAGTTCGCCGCAATGCGCGCGTTGTCGCCGACCTTAAAAGGCCCCAGAACCTTCGCGCCGGCGCCGACCATGACGTTGTTGCCGAGCGTCGGGTGGCGCTTGCCGACGTCCTTGCCCGTGCCGCCAAGGGTCACGCCCTGATAGAGTAGACAGTCGTCTCCGATCTCCGCCGTCTCGCCAATGACAATGCCGGTTCCGTGGTCGATGACCAGCCGGCGGCCGATTTTTGCGCCGGGATGGATTTCAATGCCCGTCCAGAGCTTTGACCACTGCGACACGCTGCGCGCGAGAAAGCGCATGCCGTGCGTGTGCAGCCAGTGGGCGATGCGGTAGTCGATCGTTGCGTGCAGGCCGTTGTAGAGCAGCAGAATTTCCGCCACGCTTCTGGCCGCCGGATCGTTCTTCTTATATGCCCGAATGTCTTCGATGATATGCAAGGATTTTGCCTCCCGGAAAAAATAAAATAACCCGCCTCTTTTGCTCAAGAGGCGGGTTATGTAACTCGCGGTTCCACTCTGATTTCTCACTCAAGGCACTTGACGCGTGCCACACGGGGTCTCCCCTCGCTCACGAACGCACTTTCTCAAACCACGCTTCATTTCCGCTTGCAGCCGGTGACGGAAACTCTCTGATAAGCTCTGGCAAGGTACTCTTTTCGGTCAACGCGATATATGAGCCAGCACCGCGCAATCCATCTGCGAGTCTCGCCGGATCTTTTCCGCCAATGCCGCGGTTCGGAAACTTGAAAGGCACAAAGCCTTCCTGCGTTTCCAAACCTTGCCTTGACGAAAAATCTCGCGCCGAGCCTTCTTGCCGAATTGCGTGGTGTTCGCTTTTTGATTGCAAATATTTTACCATCTAGCGGCTCGAAAGTCAAGCGCCGGGCATCAGAACGTCCCAGTTCTTCTGGAAATACTCAAAGCCCGAGTAGAGCGTTGTCACGAGAATCACAGCGCAGACGATCGTATCGAGAATTTGCACGCCCGGGAAGATCATCATGGCAATGAGGCCGACCATCGTACACGAGGTCTTGATCTTGCCCGACCAGCCTGCCGCGATCACGCGGCCATGCGCCGCCGCGATCGAGCGAAGACCCATGATGGCAAACTCGCGCGCGACAACGATGAAGGCGATCCAGCTTGCCATTCTGCCCTGCCCGACGAAAATCATCAGGCACGCCGTCACGAGCAGCTTATCGGCCAGTGTATCAAAGAACTTTCCGAAGTCCGTGACCTGATGATAGTGCCGCGCGACATAGCCGTCCAAAAAATCGCTCAGGCTCGCCACGACGAAAATGCCAAGCGCAATCCAGCGGTAGGTATCCGCGTTCGCGCCGCCGTTGCCGCTCAAGAGCAGAAATACCATATAAAACGGGATGAGCACCACCCGCACCATTGTAATTTTACTCGCCGTCGTCATCGTCTTCCATGTCCTCCTCCAGCATGCCTGTCAGCTCTCCATCATATGCGCCCACGACAAAGACGTTCACAAAATCGCCCGTCTTGATATGCCGCGAACTGGTGAACCAGATGCGTCCGTCGATGTCCGGGGAATCCGCATAGGTTCTGCCGTAGTAGCACTCCTCGTCGGGGTCGTATCCATCGCAGAGCACCTGCATGACCTTTCCCTCGCACGAGGCGTTGTACTCGTCCATGATGCGCGATTGCAGCTCGTTTACGATCTCTGCCCGCGCCTGCGCGACCTCCTTGTCGGGGTATTCCATAAGCGCCGCCTTCGTGCCCTCCTCGGGAGAGAAGGCAAACGTGCCCGCGCGCTCGAGCTTAAACTCTTTCAAGAACTCGCACAGCTGCTGGAACTCTTCCTCGCCCTCTCCGGGAAGGCCGGTGATGAGGCTCGTGCGGATGACAAGGCCGGGGATGCGCTCGCGCAGCTTTCTGAGAAGCGCCTTCACATACTCGCCGTTTCCGCGCCGGTTCATCGCGCGCAGAATGTTGTCGTTGATGTGCTGAATCGGAATATCGAGATACTTGACGATCTTCGGCTCGTTCGCCAGAACGTCAATGAGCTCGTCCGACATTTCCTCGGGATAGAGATAGTGCACGCGCACCCAAGAGATCGCGTCGATGGCGCAGAGCTTTTGCAGCAGCTCCGCAAGCTTCCGCTCGCCGTAGAGGTCAATGCCGTACCGGCTCGTGTCCTGCGCGATAACGATGAGCTCCTTCACGCCGCTTTCGGCCAAGTCCTGCGCTTCTTTTACGAGCTCTTCCATCGGGCGGCTGCGGTATCTGCCGCGCAGCTTCGGAATGATGCAGAACGCGCAGTGATTGTCGCAGCCTTCTGCAATGCGCAGATACGCATAGTGCTCGGGCGTGGTCAGAATGCGCTGCGGCTCCGGGAGATTCGCGTTGATATCGCCGAACTCTGCGACTGTCTCGCCGGAGAGGACTTTCCCGACCGCGGAGACGATGTCATAATACGAGCCCGTGCCGAGCACGCCGTCTACCTCCGGCATTTCCTGCACGATCTCCATCTGATAGCGCTGGGCAAGACAGCCGGTCACAAGAATTTTCCCGACCCGGCCTTCCTTTTTGAGCTCGCCCATCGCCAGAATGTTGTCGATGGCTTCCGTTTTTGCGTCTTCAATAAAGCCGCAGGTGTTGATGATCACCAAGTCCGCGCCGTCCGGGTCAGGCAAAATCTCATAGCCCGCCACGCGCAGCAGAAACAGCATCTGCTCGGCGTTGATCTGGTTTTTCGCGCAGCCGAGGCTGATCATGCCAATTGTCTGGCTCATTCCATGTCCTCCCAAGTGTCTGTGGGCTCGCAGTCTGCTTCCAATCGCCGCAGCCCTTCTTGAATGTCGTGATAGCTGTGCCCGCGCCGGATGAGCGCGTCCACAGCCTTTTTGATACTCTTCTGGTCAAGCGTCTTTCCGGAGAGCTTCTTGTGCAAAAACGTGTCGATCGCGCCGTCCGTTTCGCCGAATTCCTCGAGCGCCTCGTCCCAGAGCTCCTTCGGAATGCCCTTTTCATAGAGGATGCTCTTCGCCCTTGCCCGGCCGTAGCCGCGAAGGCTGGCGGATCTCACGAGCTGCTTTGCCGTCTCCAGCTCGTCGATGAGGTGCAATTCCTCCAGCCATGAAACGGCGGCCTGCGCGTCCTCCTCGCTCTCGCCCTTCTGGATAAGGCGCTTTTGCAGCTCCTTTTTGGATAAGCCGCTCGCCGTCAGGATCCGCACCGCGCGCTCCTTGCACGAAGCTAAACTCTGCGCGCTTTCGAGCGCCAGAAACGCTTCCGGCGTGACCTCCGCGCCGAGGGTGAGGCCAAGCTCAACGACCTTGTAGGCGGGCGCTTTCAGGCGTTTGCCGTCTTCAAAGATCAGGCGCAGATAGTTTGGAGAATCCAGCGGCTCGAGCCGCTCAAGTTTCATCGTTAAAGTCGTCCGCCGACACGTTTACCGCCTTGGCGGCCGGGGCGATGGGGGGCTTTGCGCGGCTGCCCTGGAGCTTCCACATGTTCTCGCGCACCTCCTGCTCGATGCGGTCTGCAACGTCGGGATGCTCCTGCAAATAGAGCTTCGCGTTGTCTCTGCCCTGTCCGATGCGCTCGTCTCCGATGGAGAACCAGCTGCCGGACTTGTTGATGAGCTCCAGCTGTACGGCAAGATCCACGAGCTCGCCCCACTTGGAGATACCCTCACCATACATGATATCGAAGATGGCCTCTTTAAAGGGAGGTGCGACCTTGTTTTTGACGATCTTCGCGCGCGTGCGGTTGCCGACGATCTCGGTGCCGTTCTTGATGGCCTCGGTTCTGCGGATATCGATCCGAACGGACGCGTAGAACTTGAGCGCGTTGCCGCCCGTGGTCGTCTCGGGGTTTCCGTACATGACGCCGATCTTCATACGAAGCTGGTTGATGAAGATGACGACGCAGTTCGTTTTCGCGATATTGCCGGCGAGCTTCCGAAGCGCCTGCGACATAAGCCGCGCCTGAAGGCCGACGAAGGTATCGCCCATCTCGCCCTCAATTTCCGCGCGCGGAGTCAGCGCCGCAACGGAGTCCACAACCACAACATCCACCGCGCCCGAGCGGACGAGCGCGTCTGTAATTTCGAGCGCCTGCTCGCCGGTGTCCGGCTGGGAGACGAGCATGGAGTCGATGTCCACGCCGATTCTCGCCGCGTAATCAGGATCCAGCGCGTGCTCCGCGTCCACGAAGGCGACCTCGCCCCCGCGCTTTTGCGCCTGCGCCACAATGTGAAGCGCCAGTGTCGTCTTACCGGAGGACTCGGGGCCGTATATTTCAATGATTCTGCCCTTCGGTACACCGCCGATACCGAGCGCCGCGTCAAGTGCCAGAGAGCCCGTCGGAATCGCTTCCACGTTCATCTCCGGGCGGTCGCCCAAGCGCATGACCGTGCCCTTGCCGAAGTTCTTTTCGATCTGGGAAATTGCCGTTTCCAGCGCCTTTTTCTTATCGCTCAGAGGAGCCTCGGGTTTCTTTTTTTCTACTGCCATAGCCAACAGCCTTCCTTTTCTGTTTTTCTACAGTATAGCACAGGATGTTCTATAAATCAAACGTTCGTTTGGAAATATTTCACGAGCTTCAATCCGGCTTTCTCGCCGCGACCGCGCGGGTAACGCCCCGCAGATCCTTGCGGAACATAAGATCCGTCAGCCCCGCAGCCTCGAGTAATTCGCCAACGCCCGTCTCCTGCCCGTAGCCGAACTCGAAGCAGATCGTCCCGCCGGGGCGAAGCGCGGCATGGAAGTTCTTTAAGATCGCGCGGTAAAAATCAAGTCCGTCTTCTCCGCCCTCCAAGGCCAGATGCGGCTCATACGCCCAGACGGAAACGTCCAGCTTTGCCATTTCCTTCGTCGTCACATACGGCGGGTTTGAGACGATCAGGTCGAACTGCCCCAGAAATTTGGGCGCGGGCTGCAAAACGTCGACCGAAAACGCCGTTACGCGGTTTTTGAGCCGCAGATTCGCCGTGTTCTGCTTGGCGACGCGAAGCGCGGGCTCGGAAATTTCCGCCAGCGTCACGCGCGCCGACTCCACACTGTGCGCAAGCGCCAGGCCGATGCAGCCGGAGCCTGTGCAAAGATCGAGCACCCGCTGCGGCGCGGGGTAAGTTCTTGCCGCCTCGATGGCAAGCTCTGTCACGGCCATCGTATCGTCGCGCGGGATGAGCACATCCGGCGTCACAACAAACGGCAGGCCATAAAAGCTCCACTCACCCAGAATATAGGCAAGCGGCTCACCCGCCAGCGCGCGGGCAAGATAGTCGTTCAGCTTTTCTTCAATCGCCTCCGACGCGTAGAGCTCCCGGTCGGCCAGCAGCGAGGCCACGGATTTTCCGGACGAGAGCGCCAGAAGCTCTCTTGCGTATACGCCCGCGTTTTCCCCATGCCCGGGGCGAAGCGCCTTGCGCGCGTTTAAGTAAAGATCTCCGTACTTTTTTACCATCTGTCCGCGCCTTCCTGCTCGGGAAGCACCAGTGTAAGCGCCTCAATGGCCACCTCGATCATCGAGTCGTCGGGCTCGTTTGTTGTAAAGAGCTGGAACCACATGCCGGGCGCGGTCAGAAGCTTCGTCAGCCAATTGTCGTGCCGGCCGACGAGGCGATTAAACTCATACGCGATCGCCACGATAAAAGGAAGCATGATGAGCCGCGAGAGCATCCGCAGCAGCGTATTGCTGATCGGAAAAATGGAGCTGAACACGGCAGAGACGAGAATCGAAATAATGATCACGACAAACAGGAAGCTCGTGCCGCAGCGCGGATGGAGCCTTGTCTGCGGGCGGACGTTCTCAACCGTCAGCGGAAGCTGCGCTTCATAGCAGCGGATGGTTTTGTGCTCCGCGCCATGATAGGAAAAAACGCGCTTCATGTCCGGCGTTTTGGAGATCATGATCATGTAGCCGAGGAAAATGAGGATCCGGAACACGCCTTCAATCAGGCTCCGCAGCACAGCTCGTTCCTTGAGCCCCGGAATAAAGCTTGCAAGAAGCGTCGGCAGCAGAATAAAAAGCCCGACCGAGAGCGCGATACCGAGCACAACCGAGAGATAGACCACGACCTTCTGGAGCTTCTCGGAGCCAAGCTTCTTTTCTAACCATTTCTCAAATTTCGAAGGCTCCCCTTCCGTCTCCGGGAAAAAGTCCGCCGAATACATGAGCGCCTTCACGCCGTTCACCATCGACGAGCCGAAGTTCACGACGCCGCGAATCAGCGGCCACGTTAAAATGCCGTGCTTCTTTTTGATGGGCTCGACCTTCTGTACAAGCCCCTCGGGGCCTCTGACGACGATCGCCCGCTTGTCGGGTCCCTGCATCAGAATGCCTTCAATGAGCGCCTGTCCGCCGATCAGGGTCTTGAACTTTTCCTGGCTGACAGGCTGTTTGTTTTTCTGCATAAAATGCCTCTATTCTTCCCCCGTGGGGATGGAGATGGTAACAAGGGTGCCGCCGCCCTCGGCGTTTTCGAGCGTGATCGTGCCGCCGTGCATGGTGACGATTTCCTCGCAGACAGCAAGGCCGATGCCGCTGCCGCGCGCTTTGGAGCTTCCCTTGTAGAATTTCATTTTGACGTGCGGCAATTCTTCCTCCGGAATGCCGGGACCAAAGTCCCGGATGCGCACGACGATCTGACTGTCCTCCAGACCGATGGACGCGACAATGCGCTTGCCGTCGCCGCCGTGCTTGGCCGCGTTATCGAGGACGTTTAAAAATACCTGCCGCATGCGCGCAACGTCGCACGGAATTTCCGGAATTTCTTCCTCGCAGGGCTCATACTCGAGCGCGATGCCCTCCTGCTTGAGCCGCGAGCCGTACATGAAGACGGTGTCTTCAAATTCTGCCAGCAAATCGGCTTTCTCTACAGTCAGCGTAAACCTTCCGTCCTGCATGCGGGTAAATTCCAGAAGCTCTTCGACCATGCCCGTAAGCCGTCTTGCCTCGCGCAGAATGATCAGCATGCCGCGCCTTGTCTCGGGCTCCAGATTGCCGGAAGAAAGCAGCGTCTCTCCCCAGCCGGAGATCGCCGTCAGCGGCGTGCGCAGCTCGTGGGAGACAGAAGACATGAACTCGGACTGCGTCTTTTCGGACTGGCCGATTTTGACCGACATGTCGTTGATCGTGTCGGCTAGCTCTCCGATCTCGTCGTCGTAGTGCTTGGGGATCTGCACGCCATAGGAGCCTGCCGCGATGCGCT
The DNA here is from genome assembly GCA_934668605.1 of uncultured Oscillospiraceae bacterium. Lineage (GTDB taxonomy): Bacteria > Bacillota > Clostridia > Oscillospirales > Oscillospiraceae > CAG-170. The sequence continues at coordinate 12,508 of CAKUNY010000036.1, forward strand.
TGGCCGTCGCGGTGATCTCCGTCACTGGCTCGATGATCGAGCGGATGAAGAAGCTGCTGATGAAAAACATCGACGCGATGAAAATAAGCCCCGCCGTGAGCGCGATGAGCCCGACCATGAGCACCTGCCGGTCGACGTTTTTAAGCCCCGTCACATACCGCAAAACGCCGATGACCTCGCCGTTGGAATAGATCATCGGGCTCGATACCGCGAGAATCCTTTCGTGTGTGTCGGGGTCACGCCCCTGAAAGCGCGCGAGCTTTCCGGTCGTGATGGCCTCCTGGATATCCGGCGTCTGGGGGCTCTTGCCCGCAAATTCGCCGTAGGACGAGGCAACGAGCTTTCCGCTCGCGCTGATAAACTGCAATTCCAGCTTGTCCTTGTCTTCAAACGTCTCGGCAAACTGGATGCAGGACTGATAGTATTCGTTATAGGACTGGCTGATGTAGTTGCCGAAAAAGTCAGTGGTCGTCTTCGCCTTCGCCTCTAACCCGGAGCGCACATTGGAATAATAGTACGCGCCGAGACTCAAGGTGATAGCCGCCACGCACAGAGCAGCCAACACGACCATGACGCTGACGTTGTTGACCAGCCACCGCCGCTCAAGCCCCGCCAGCTTCCGGCGCTTCGGCGCGGCGTTTTTGATCGCTTCGCTCAGACGCCCCATTTGTATCCAAAGCCCCAGACGGTCGTAATATAAACAGGATTTGCCGTGTCGTCTTCGATTTTGATGCGAAGGCGGCGGATATTCACGTCGACGATCTTGAGCTCGCCGTCATAGTCGCGCCCCCAGACCGTCGTGAGAATGTCCTCTCTCGAGAGCGCGCGTCCGGGGTTCTGCATGAAAAGCTTCATGATGGCGTACTCGACCTGCGTGAGCTTGATGCGCTTTCCCTCTTTATCGAGCGTGCGGTTGCGCGTGTTGAGGACGAACGGCCCCTGCGTCAGCTCGACAGAATCGGACTGCGTGTCGCTGCCGATGCGCCGGTAAAGCGCGTCGATGCGCGCGGTGAGCTCGGCGGGACTGAACGGCTTTGTCATATAGTCGTCCGCACCGGTCATTAGACCCGTGACCTTGTCCATTTCCTGGCTCCTGGCCGTTAACATAATAATGCCGATCTTCTTATCCGTCGCCCGGATGTTCCGGCAGACCTCAAAGCCGTCGATGTCCGGCAGCATGATGTCCAGAATCGCAACGCCAACGTCCGGATGCTCCTTGAGCTTTTCCAGCGCCTCCATGCCCGTCCCGGCCTCGATCACCTCGTAGCCGGCGCGGTTGAGATTGATAACAACAAAACTGCGAATACTGACCTCATCTTCAAGAATCAATACTTTTTTCATAAACCCGAATTCTCCTTACGTCTCACCGGTATTCCAGTCGACATGTATGATATGGAACATCTGCCGCAGCTCATCGGGCGTCAGCTCCTGTGCCTGCGCCGCCGTACCGAGCTGCGCGGAGTAGCAGACGTCCGGCTGCTCCAGAAGCAGGAACCTTTCATCCGCCTGCGCGCGCTCGAGGCGCTTTTCGCCCGTGAAGGCGTAGATCGTAAAAATCGGGTCGACCGGCGCCGAGCCGTTCCAATACGAGAACGTCAGCGCGCCCCGCGCGCCCTCGATCTCCTCTGCACGGCTGATCGTCACGCGCTCGTCCCAGCTCTCCGGGATTTCCACATACCAGCCGCCCGAGAAGCGGTGATACGTGCGAAGCACAACCTCGCGCTTTCCGTCCAGACCCAGATGGTACCAGCGGATGAGCGAGTACGTCTCTCCTGCCGCGTCCGCCGCCGGAAGCGAAACGAGCTCCGGAAGCTCCACGAGGCCATCAGAATTGATATCGCACGCGTAGGCAAACGGATTTCGGACCGTCTGCTGCGTATCGTCAAGTGCGCTGACATTCTGGAATGTCCCGCCGCGGAAGATGAACACGTCCGTCGCAAGGGAGTCTTCCTCCTGCGCGCTGGTAACGAACACAGCCGGAATGTTGTAGGCGACCGCGCCCGTCATGATGCGCTTGACGGAAACGGCGCTCGAGGAAAGCGGAACCTCCTGTCCCTTTTCCATCTGCTCGTTCCGGTACCGGTAGAGCTCCGCCGTCCCCTGCTTTTTTTCCGCGTCGAAGCGCAGCAAAAACAGATCGGTCATGCCGTTATTGTCGAGATCGCAGGTCGTAAACTGGCTATAGCTTGCCGTCATCAGCTGGACGATTTCTCCGTCTTCCAGCGAGTAGGCGCTCACCGACTGCAAAACCTGATCGGTCAGCTGCCGGCCGATGAGAATCTCGAGCCCCGGCTCGCCGTCCAGGTCTACATACTCGACCCGCGCGAACGCCGCGCCGTTTCCCTCAATGACGGAAATATTCTGATATGCGCCGTCCAGCTTGTCAAACACATAGGCCTTGAGCGGCTTTTCATCGGAGGTTTTGGCGAAGACGATCGCCTCTTCCTCTCCGTCGCCGTCCAGATCTGCCAGCTGCACCGACTGCTGATTGCTGCCGGAGATGGGCGCGCAGTATTCGCACCCGGCTGCCGCCATCACCTCGTCGATGGCCTTTTGCAGATTGTCATATTCGTCGGAGTGCCGGGGCAGCGTATAGAGCTCGTCGACGGTCTTGACAAAGCAGCCCGAGAGCAGCAGGCAAAAAAGCGCCGCCAGGCTCAAAAGCGCGAGTTTTTTCCGCCGCATCGCCCCTCACTCCTTCCCTTTACATAACATCGCAGACCATTGTATCACAATTTGTTACAGATGTGTAGCGGTTTTGTAAAATAATCCTCATTTGAGAACGACATTTTTTTCGCCGAGCAAACCGCGCAGCTCCTCCAGCATGATTTCCTCCGGCATGCACCGCCCGCCCATGCGAACGCCGGTGTCGGCGTAGTAAATGACGGTCTTGACCTGCCCGGGGAACATGTTGAGGATCGGGACAATTTTCTCGCTGCCCTTCTGCCC
>CAKUNY010000037.1 GCA_934668605.1 uncultured Oscillospiraceae bacterium
GCTCCTGAAAGCTGGACGCTAACTCTAAGGGTTATGAGCCCGACGAGCTACCGAACTGCTCTATCCCGCGATATAAGCTCTCAACTGAGCTTAGTTATAATACCACACCCTGTGTCTTCTGTCAAGGGTAATTACAAAATATTTTTCGTGCAGCGTGCGCAGCCGGAGCATCCGTCCCTTTTCCCCGCCGCATTCCGGGAAAAGAGAAAACCCGCAGGCAAGTGACCGGCTTGCCTGCGGGCTTCTATTTAAAAAAGAGAGGAAAATGAAAAAAGACTGTATCGCTTCTTGCAGGATTATCATACCAAGCGGTTATTAAAAAAGATAGCGGGCATTTATTAAATATTTATAAAATCGCAAGTTTATTTTTGTTGATATTCACAGTTTCTTCATAGTTTCCTTCGGGTGTATTCCTTCACTGGCTCGCTCAGCACGAAAAGACCCGCTGTCCGGGTGCGTTGGCAGTCGGAAGAAGACGCCCTACAGGAACCGCTCCGAAAGCTCCTCCATGCGGAGCTTGAGCTTCTCCTGCCCGCGGCCAACGGCGGCAAGATAGGACGAGATAGCGTGGAACGCTTCGTCGCTCTGGCGGTTGTGGGCAGGGTATTTCCCTGCCTTGAAATTTTCGAGCACGATCTCATAGCGCGCCTGCGCGCGTGTGACCGCGTCCTTCCATGAAATATAAATTTCGTTCTGTGCCGTCTTTCCGACGCGCCGCATCGCCTCGGGGTTTCGGCTGAGCGCCGTCAGCATCTTCGCCATAGAGTCCGCGTTTTCCTCGATCAAAAAGCCGCTTTCCCCGTCTTTGATATCCTCCGCCGCGCAGCTTCCGCGCACGAGGACGCTTCCGAGCCCGCAGGCCGCCGCCTCGCGCACGACAAGGCCGTTCGTGTCAAACGTCGACGGGAACAGGAACAGGTCTGCCCGGCAGTACCACGCGCGGATAACGTTCCGGTCGTAGGCCGGCGCGGTGAAAAAGACGCAGTCCGACAGGCCGAGCTTTTCGCTGTAGGCCATGACCTCGTCGCGGTCTGCGCCGTTTCCGACGAAAACCATGCGAAATGCCGTTCCCTGCTTTTTGAGGCTGTCCAGCGCGTCGAGGATGATTTTTAAGTCCTTGTACCACATCATGCGGCCGACAAAGAGGAACATCGGAACGTTTTCCGGCAGATCGAAGTCCTTCGTCACCTCGCGCACGAGGCTTTCGTCGACTCTCCCCTTCGGGAAGTCCACACCGTTCGGCATGACGAGATAGTCTCCCTGATAGCCGAGGCTCTTTAAATTTTCGCCCGCGCCGTGGCTCACCGTCCAGACCTCGTCGCAGGCTGTGATATTGTCGACGAGAACCTTTTTGGCCTCCTCCTGCAAGAGCTTACCCTTGATGGCGTTGGCGATGTCAATGTCAAATTTCGTGTGATACGTAAAGACCAGCGGCACGGAAATCCGGTCGCGCAGGGCACGCGCGAGCATGGCGGACGTGACCGGGCAGTGGCAGTGGATGAGATCGAAGCTTCGTTCTACCAGCTTCTCGAGCGTCTGGCTCGAAAACGGCAGCCCCGCGTGATACCCCACCAGCTTTGTCAGGTCGACGCTCGGGTAGCGCACGATGGGAAATTCAAACTTCGTATCGTCCGCGTCCGGATAGGCGGGCGTGACGACGGTCGCTTTTTCTCCGTTTTCCGTCAGAATCTTTGCATAGTTTACAACCGCGTTCGCCACACCATCGGTGACCGGCGGGAACGAATCGTTGATCAGGCAGATGCTTCTTTGTTCCATCGGGAGTCTTCCTTTCTGTCTGCATAGGATGTTGAGCTATTATACCGTGCTTTCTGAAAAAATGGAAGCACAAAGTCTTCCAGCCAAATTTGCGTAGGGGTCGATGCCCACATCGACCCGGCGGAATGCACCGTTTTTACGGAGATCTCCGGCGAATTCGATGGTTCCCAATGGGTCGATGTAGGCATCGACCCCTACGAACGCGGGAGCAGTTGCTGTGCGCAATCGCCCCCTATGAACGCAAGCGGAAACAGGTACTTGATTTTCTCGCTGGCACAGCTCATAATGAATCGTATCTTGACCTGAAAAGAGGGATTCCATGCAGCGCACCATTGACGGTCTGCCCGTCACCATCGTCCGAAAATCCATCAAAAACATGCACCTGCGTGTGCTGTCCCCGAATGGCGAGATTCAGATCACCGCGCCGAACCGGCTCTCCGTGTCGCAGATCGACCGCTTTGTGCGCGAAAAGCGCGGCTGGATCGAAGCCCAGCAGAGAAGGCTCTCCGCGCGTCCTCCTGTGACAAGCCCGAATTTTGCTGACGGCCAGACGGTTTATCTCTGGGGCGCGGCATATACGCTTCGTCTGGAGCCTGCCGCACGCGGAAGAACCGCCTTGCAGCGCGGGCAGGAGATCGTTTTATATGTCCGCCCGGAGGACGGCGCTTCGCAGCGGGAGGCGCTTTTAAACGGCTTTTACCGGGATGTCCTTTCCAGGCAGATCGCCGCGCGCCTGCCCCTCTGGGAGGCAAGGACAGGGCTTCACCCGTCTTCCTGGCAGATCAAGAACATGAAGACCCGCTGGGGCACGTGCAATACCGGAGCAAAAAGGATCTGGCTGAACCTTCAGCTTGCCAAGCAGCCGCCCGTCTGCCTCGATTATGTCATCGCCCACGAGCTGACGCACCTGCGCTGCCCCGGCCACGGGCAGGATTTCAAGGCATTTTTGACGCGCGTCATGCCAGATTGGCCGGAGGTCCGAAAAGCACTCAACAATCAGACGTTTGTTTAAATTTCATCCGCCCTACGTTTTTGGGGAATCTTCCGGGACGTTCGTAGGGGTCGATGCCCACATCGACCCATGGGAAGTCACGAATTTGCCGAAGATTTCCGTAACAACGGATAATTCTGCCGGGGCGATGTGGGCATCGCCCCCTACGCATATCCTGAAAAAGCGTCCGCCTATGCGGACAATGTATCCCCCGGAGGCCATTGCAGCTTCCGGGGGATTTCGTTTATTCGTCGCGCTCGCGAAGGCCTGCGACCTGCGAGATGGGAAGCGAGAAGCAGATGGCGCCCGCTCTTGTGCCGGGGCCTGCGTTGTCGGCGATCGCCTGCATGATGGCGGCCTTTTCGTCCGCGTGGGCGACGATATAGACAACATCCTTCTCATCTGCCAGACTCACGCCGAAAAACTTCTGCGCCCGCGCCCGGCCGGTGCCCTTGGCATGCAGCACCGTGCCGCCGCCGGCTCCTGCCGACCGCGCCGCGTCCATGACGGTGTCCGAGTAGCCCTCGTTCATAATTACCATGATCAGCTCGTGCGAAAAATCCATCGCGGGTTTTCCTCCTGTCTGTGTCGAATCGGTCAAATAGCCGAGCGTCCGCCCGCCCGCTACGCTCTTGAGCGGAATTGCCATCATCACGCCGTTTCCCGGCACGTCGATAAAGAGCCTGCGCTTGGCAAGCTTAAATATCTGCCGGGTCTGATCAAGGTCTCCCACAGTGCTGACGATCGCCTTTTCCGTCGCGTCGAGGCCGTAGGAAGACAACTGCTCGCCCGTCGCCGTGCCGCGGCCAAGCTTCGTCAGAACCATGCCGATTCCGGCGGATTGATAAATATTCGATAAAATCTCCGCGCGGTCGCGGTCTGAAATTGTGATCACATAGTATAATTCCATCACACGGCCTCCCAGAGCTCGATGATCTCGTTTTCGCCGAAATGCGGCAGAACGGGCGTATCCGTCTTCTGCTTCGACTTGAGCACGTAAATGCCGCCCATGACCTGCACCGTGATAAGCGGCATCATCGCCACCAGCGCCACGATGCCGAACGCGTCCGTCATCACGTTTCCGCCCAGCGCCGTGCACGCGCCCATTGCCAGCGGCAGCATGAAGGTCGCCGTTAAGGGGCCGGACGCCACGCCGCCGGAGTCAAAGGCGATGGCCGTAAACGTGCGCGGAACGAAGAAGCTGAGCCCCAAAGCCACCGCGTAGCCCGGGACGAGGAAATAGAGGATCGGAAGCCCCGTCAGAACGCGCACCATCGCAAGCCCGTTTGCCAGCGCGACGGCAACGGATAAGCTGAGTCCCATCGCCTTTGCCGAAATCGCGCCCGAGGTCAGCTCCTCGACCTGCTTGTTCAAAATATGTACCGCTGGCTCGGCGTCGATGATGAACCAGCCCATGAGCATCGCCAGCGGAATGAGAAGCATGGATAGCCCGCTCGAAGCAAGCTCGCTTCCGAGCACGTAGCCCAAAGGCGAAAAGCCGACGTTCACGCCCGTAAGGAACAGCACGAGCCCCAGGAACGTATAGCCCACGCCCATGACGATTCTCGTGAGCGGCAGCTTTCTTAAATGCAGCGAAAACACCTGGAACAGCAGGAAGAACACGAAGATCGGCAGAAGCGCCATCGCGACCTCGAGAATATAATCGGGCAAACTGTGAAGATATGCAAAGCCCAGATCTACTGACGTTTCAAAGCCGCCGATCACCATATTGACATCCGCCTGCGTATCCGTGGGGTAGATCGCGCCCAGCAGCATGACCGCCAGCACAGGGCCGATGGAGCACAGGGCAACGAGGCCGAAGCTGTCTGCCTTCGCGTTTTCGTCGCTTCGGATGGACGCAACGCCCACGCCCAACGCCATGATAAACGGCACCGTCATCGGCCCCGTCGTCACGCCGCCGGAGTCAAACGCGACGGACAAAAAACCCGCATCCGACAAAAAAGCGCCCACAAAGACGATCGCGTAGAAAATGATAAGCAGCAGGCGCAGCGAGATCGAAAACAGAATTCTCGCCATGCACAGCATTAAAAATAAACCAACGCCGACCGACACCGTCACAACAAGAACGGTTTTATCGATCGCCGGAACGTTCGTCGCCAGCACCTGCAAGTCGGGCTCCGCCATCGTAATGGCCACGCCCAGCAGGAAGCTCACGCCCAGCACGAACCAGAGCTTCTGCGACTTTGTCATTTTCGCGCCGATCAGGTTGCCGATGCGCGACATCGAGAGCTCCGCGCCCAGCGTGAAAAGTCCCATGCCCACAATCAAAAGCCCCGACCCGAGCAGGAACGAGAGCATCAGCCCCACGTCCACCCGAACCAGCGCCAAGCACAAAACCGCCACGATTGCCGTCACCGGCAGCACGGAAGCCGCCGCCTCTTTCAGTTTTTCCGCCAACACCCGATACTGCAAATTGATACTCCCTCCACATTGTTTGTCTCTAGTTTACCAGATTTCCGCCCTGTTTTCCAGTTAAGAAACCCAAACAAAAGCAAACTCTTTGTGAACAGCCGCGCAGAACGCACCTAAAAAAAGGCGCTGCAAGCTTGCAGCGCCTCTTTTTTGTTGATTATTTACGCCTTCTTGAGTTCCTTGATGCAGTTGGCGCAGACATTCTTTCCCTTGTACACCGTGATGTTCTTGGCATCGCCGCAGAACACGCAGGTCGGCTCGTACTTTTTCAGAATGATCGACGAACCGTCCACATAAATTTCAATGGAGTCCTTCTCCGCAATGTCCAGCGTCCGGCGCAGCTCAATGGGGAGCACGATCCGGCCCAGCTCGTCCACTTTTCTCACAATGCCTGTCGATTTCATCTTTTGTACCTCCGTTTGTTTGTTTCTTCTACGGAAAACACGGCCGCCAGGCAGCCGTCCGTGTCGCCGCAGAGAATCGGTTTTGCTGATCGTCCTTATCTTAACAGTCATTTATGTCCAAATTTTGAACAAACTAGATTTTGTGGAGGAAAATTTTTGTAATGTCTCCTATTTGGTTGTTTTTTCTGCTGGCAAGTCTTGCCGCCGGTGCCCTCACAGGACAGGTGTCCCATTTATCGGTCGCTGCTATGCAGGGCGCGCAGGAGGGTGTGCAGCTGTCTCTGGCTCTGGCCGGCGCACTTTGCCTGTGGAGCGCCGTCTCGCGCGTCATGGAAAAAAGCGGCCTGTCTGAAAAGCTCTCGCAGCTTCTTTCCCCGTTTCTCTCGCGCATTTTTCCGGAGACCTGCCGGGATGGGGCAGCGCGCAGCTTTCTCTGCGCGAACGTTACGGCAAATCTTCTCGGGCTCGGCAGCGCAGCAACTCCGATGGGTGTTTCCTGCGTGCGCCGGATGCAAGTCTTGACGCGCGACAAGACGCGGGCCACTAACGAAATGTGCCGCCTGATCGTCATGAACACGGCCTCCATTCAGCTGCTGCCGACGACTGTCGCCGCGCTTCGGTCAAGCCTCGGCTCCTCTCATCCCTTCGAGATTCTTCCCGCCGTGTGGATAAGCTCCGTGTGCTCGGTCGCGGTAGGGCTGTTCGCGGCATTTGTTCTGGAGGAGCGGACATGACGGAGCTGCTTGTTCCGCTGCTGCTTCTTTCGGTGAGCCTGTATGGGCTCTTTCGCAGGCAGGATGTGTATGCCGCGCTCTTGCAGGGGGCGCGGGAGGGACTTTCCACGCTTCTTTCCATCGCCCCGAGCCTCATCGTTCTTTTGACCGCCATCTCCATGCTCCGCGCGAGCGGCTTTTTTGACCTGTCGGCGCGCTTCCTCTCTCCTTTGTTCCGCGCGCTCGGCATACCGCCGGAGCTGGCTCCCTTGATGCTTGTGCGGCCGGTAAGCGGCGGGGCGGCCTTAGCCGTGGGAGCGGAGCTCATGCAGACCTACGGCGCGGACTCCCTCATCGGAAAAACCGCCGCCGTGATGCTGGGGAGCACCGAGACGACGTTTTATACCATCAGCGTCTACTTTGGGGCCAGCGGCATCCGCGACACCCGGCACACGGTTCTTGCCGCGCTGCTGGCCGATTGCACAGGCTTTTTCATGGCCTGCCTCACAACAAGGCTCTTTTTGTCCTGAATGCCCTCTTTCGGACTGTACTTTTTCTGTTAGATTTGGTATACTGATATAATCTATGAGCAATTGCCAATACGAAAGGTGTATGAATATGAACGTTCTGATCGATTTGATCTCCCGGGAAGTCTCCGGCGCATTCGAAAAGGCGGGCTTCGACCCTGCCTACGGCAAGGTCACGCTGTCGAACCGCCCCGACCTCTGCGAGTATCAGTGCAACGGCGCGCTGCCCGCGGCCAAGGTCTATCACAAGGCGCCCATCCAGATCGCGAGCGCGGTCAAGGAGCAGTTAGAGGGCGCTTCGATGTTTGAAAGCGTCGAGGCGGTGAACCCCGGCTTTCTGAATTTCAAGCTGTCAAACGAATTTCTCGCGCAGTATATTAGCGAGATGAATCTGGCCGAGCACTTTGGCGTCCAGCCGGAGGAGCATCCTAAGACCATCGTCGTCGACTACGGCGGACCCAATGTTGCAAAGCCGCTTCACGTCGGGCACCTGCGAAGCGCCATCATCGGAGAGTCCATCAAGCGCATCTACCGGTTCTTCGGCAACCACGTCATCGGCGACATTCACCTCGGCGACTGGGGCTTGCAGATGGGCTTGATCATCGCGCAGGTGCAGTCGGAGCACCCCGAGCTCTGCTACTTTGACCCCAATTTCGCGGGCGAATATCCCGAGGAAGCGCCGTTTACGATCTCGGAGCTCGAAAAAATCTACCCCGCGGCAAGCGCCCGGTCGAAGGTCGACGCGGAATTTGCCGAGAAGGCGCACAACGCGACGTATTTACTCCAGCAAGGCGAGCGCGGCTACCGCGCCATGTGGCAGCAGATCATGCGCGTGTCGGTCGAAGATCTCAAGAAGAACTACGCCAATCTCAACGTCAGCTTCGACGTGTGGCTGGGAGAATCGGACGCGCAGGCGTACATTCCCACGATGCTGAAAATCGTGGAAGACAAGCATCTGGCTGTGGAATCCGACGGCGCGCTCGTCGTTCCCGTGCAGGAGGAAACGGACACGAAGGAAATGCCGCCGTGCATCCTCTTAAAGTCCGACGGCGCGACGCTCTACGCCACGACCGACCTTGCCACCATCGTCCAGCGCGAGCAGGATTTCCACCCCGGAAAAATCCTCTATCTCACCGACAAGCGCCAGAGCCTCCACTTTGAGCAGGTCTTCCGCGTGGCAAGAAAAGCGGCGCTCGTTCCCCCGGAAACGGAGCTTGCGCACATCGGCTTCGGCACGATGAACGGCAAGGACGGCAAGCCCTTCAAGACGCGCGAGGGCGGCGTGATGCGGCTGGAGGTTCTGATTCGCGAGATCACCGACTATGTGACCGACAAGATCAAGGAAAACCAGACCGTATCCGACGAGGAGCTTTCCGAGACGGCGAAGAAGATCGCGATGGCCGCGCTCAAATATGGCGACCTTTCGAACCTCGCCACAAAGGACTACGTCTTCGACCTCGACAGGTTTTCTTCTTTTGAAGGAAACACTGGCCCCTACATTTTATATACTATCGTGCGCATCAAGTCGATTCTGGCTAAATACGACGGCAATGCAGCGGACTGCAAGCTCCTCCCGCCCGAAAGCCGCCAGCAGAAAGACCTCATGCTTGTCCTCTCCCGCCTTTCTGACAGCTTGACCTCGAGCTATAAGAATTCCGCGCCGAACGAGATCTGCGCGTATATCTATGAGCTCGCGGGCGCAGCCAACAAGTTCTACCACGACGTGAAGATCATCTCTGAGCCCGACGAGCAGAAAAAAGCCAGCTACGTCGCGCTGATGAATCTCACCCGCCGCGTGCTCGAAGCGTGCATCGACCTTCTCGGCTTCAGCGCGCCCGAGAAAATGTAAGGCATTTTCCGATCGTAAATCCCGAAACGCTCCGTCCGGGCAGACAGCTTCCTTCTCGGTTCGTAGGGGTCGATGCCCACATCGACCCGGCAAACAAACCCGATTTTACGGAAATCCGCGGCGAATTCGACGGTTCCCACGGGGCGATGTGGGCATCGCCCCCTACGCATATGACAAGCAGTCCCTTTATAACGCAAATACGGCAAAAGCCCTCCGGCGCTATGCGCCGGAGGGCTTTGTGTTTCGTTGGAAAATCAGATCGCGCCGGATTTAATTGGTGCTAACGTAGACGTTCACTGCGGTGCACTCGCCAAAGACAGCACGATTGTCACCATTCAAACCTTCGGTTTTCAGACCGTTCATTGCGCCAATATAGGGTGTCAGCATCTCAGCCTGGAACGCGCTGTAGTCCAGCACCTGATCCATGCTGCCCTTGTATTCCTGGGCGCCAACCAACACGTCGTTAACGTAGAAGTTCACGGTGATCGGGTCAACGATGACGTACTCGACGTAGATTTCTTCCTCGCCGGTTCTCACGACATCCAGCAGGTTTTTGCCGAACTTGTCCGTATCGATATAGAACGTGTCGTCACCCACCTTGATCTCAACCTGCCAGAATTCCTGACTGGACAAATCCCATTCGTTCGCCATGACATACTCGCCCTTCGCGCTGTCATACTTCAGCGCCGGGCAGGCGTTCCACTGCGGGTACTTGTGCATCAGACGAATCGACGCATCCGTAACAGGCGAATTGTCGCTTGCCATCTTGACAGTTACGTGGATGCGGTTGCGCAGGTTCACACCATACGTCAGTTCACCCGTGACCGGCTCCTGCGTTCCCTTCGTAGCCGTTGCTTTGAAGTTCAGTGTCGTGTAGTTGCCGATGATCTTTGTCACGCGGTACCAGATGGTCTTGGTGCCGTCGGCGGCGGTGTCGGAAGCGATCTGCTTGAACGCGCCGTTCAGCGTCGGGGTGATGGTGATGGTCGCGGCGGTGTTGGCCTTGGCCGTAACCTTGAGCTCATCGCCGAGGAAAAGCAGAGCGCCTTCTTTTCTGTTCGAAGTAACCTTGACCTCGGTCAGCGCTTCTTCCCACTGAGCGGTGTAGGTCACGTTGCCGGTAACAGTTTCCGCAACTTCGGGCTCCCAGCCGAGGAAGACATAGCCTTCGCGGGTGGGCGTGCCGTCGAATGCGGGCGTTGCATCGCCGTCCTTGACGGTGTAGACCTGATCAGTAAATGCTGCGCCGTCCACGCCATCGGTGTAGGTGACCGTGTAGGTGGTTGCAGCAGGCTCGCCCTCAGTAATCCACAGGCTAACATAGCAGCTATTGCCCTTGCTGGGAATGTGATTATTCGGTGCAAACGTCCATTTCGCACCGTTCCAGAACCACTTGATCACAAAATCTGTGTCGCTTCCGGATTGCAGCACATGCGCACCGCACTCTTCGGCATAGTTATCGTTATAGAGCTTGAGCCATGCGTTGACGTGAATCGTCATTTCGCACATCCACGGCCACTTGCTCTTCGGCGCATTCGAAACGCTGCCGTCGTTTTCCTTCACTTCGCTGAGCGAATAGCCGTTCTCAGCATCGTCAAAGGAAGTCCAGAATGCAGAGTGGTTATACCAGTCTTTGCCGCCGCATTCCAGCATGACCACACCATAGTCGGCGCTCCAAAGATCATCAAAGTCGTGGTTATCCTCGCTCGGCTGTGCGGGCTTGGTGGAGGGGTCAACCTCAACATCGTCTTCCTTGACATTGACCGTAAAGGTTGCGGTTTCGCCGTACCATGCGCCGGTTTTGAAGCCAAAATAATACGTCAGTGTAACCGTAACGGAGCCCGCTTTGACAGCAGTGTAGTTGAACTGCAATGCAGTCGCACCGTTATACTGTGTGCCATTCCAGCCGTTCAGCGTGAACGAGAAGTTATCAATGATGCCCTCTTTGGAAACCTTCACGCTGCCCGTTTGCGGAATTCCCCAAGCCACAGGGTTCATCACGACCGAAGAGTTTCCGAGAATGGGAAGGCGCTGATAAGAGCCTTTCTCGCCAACGACTTTTGCTGCGGTGTCATACGCGGGAGCAAGGCCAGGGGAATAGCTGCTGGGCGTACCAAACTGAATTGTAACGCCATTTCTGCCGTTGCCCAGCGTCACGTCGCTGCTTGCCGCGGACGCCATGACTGTCATCATGCCGAACGCCATGACCAGCGCCAGCAGCAGGGACAAAAGCTTCATACTCTTTTTCATACTTTTTACAATCTCCTTTTCCTGAATTTCCGCCGCTTCCCGCGCGTCAGATTCCCAAAGACTTATTGTTTTTCACGGGTGAAAAACATAGAACCGCATGCGGTTCTGCGCCGCCGGAAATGGGGCACACGGGAAGCGGCAGGGCGCAGTCTGAAACGTTTCCACTTCCAGACAGTCCCTTTGTCCAGCCATTATTATAGAACACGCCTTTGCCGATTTCAATACTATTTTTGCGTTTTCCCGAAAAAATTCTGTATCTTTTGCCCAACGCGGAGAACCTTCCCTGTTTTTTCCGTCCCCCGGCGTTTCTTCCTTTCCCGCGCCTGCCGCCTGCGCACTTGCATTGCCCGCCCGCGTGTGGTATACTGAATCAATAGCCGAAAAACCGGCGCTTTTTCAGATGCAATCTTCCGAAAGGAGTTCTTTTTATGAAAAAAATCGCCATCATCACCGGCGCGTCCAGCGGCATGGGCAAGGTCTTTGCCGAGACGATCAACACCTACGACACCTTCGACGAGGTCTGGGTCATTGCCCGCCGCCTCGACCGGCTCGAGAGCCTGCAGGAGACTGTCCCCTTCCCCGTCCGGCCGATCGCGCTCGATCTGACCGACCGGAAAAGCTTTGTCCACTATGAAGAGCTGCTCGAAAACGCGCAGGCAAACGTCTCGCTTCTCGTCAATTGCAGCGGCTACGGCAAATTTCAGGCCGCCTGCGAGACGCCCCTTGCGCAGAATCTCAACATGGTCGACCTCAACTGCGAGGCGCTCATGGCCATGTGCCAGCTGACGATCCCCTACATGCACGCGGGCGCGCAGATCATCAACATCGCCTCCGTCGCCGCCTGCCAGCCCGTGCCCTACATCGGCGTGTACGCGGCCAGCAAGGCCTTCGTCCTGAGCTACAGCCGGAGCCTCAACCGTGAGCTCGACGACAAGGACATTTCCGTCATGGCCGTCTGTCCGTTCTGGACGAAGACGGAGTTCTTTGACCACGCGGTCGTGAACGAGGAAAAGCCCGTCGTCAAGAAATACGCCGCCATGTACGAGCCGCAGCAGATCGTGGCCAGAGCCTGGCGCGACGCAAAGCGCGGCAAGGACGTGAGCAAATACGGCTTCGTCGCAAGGCTCCAGATGGCGCTCGTGAAGCTCCTGCCGCACGGCCTCATCATGGACATCTGGCTTTCGCAGCAGAAATTATGATTCCGCCAGCCCCGCCAATCCGGCGGGGCTTCCGCTTTATTGTAAACTTTCTTTGAACGGGAAATTAAGGCTGTCTTTTTGCGCGCGGTTGGAGTATACTAGAGCACGGTGTGAATTTGTTTCCAATCGAGGTCTTTTCCCATGGTCTATGTTTTGTTCGCTCTGAGCGCCGTTTTTTCCGCCGGATGCAGCGCACTGTACGGCTGGTACGAAAGCTGGTCGGTTCTGTGGAAGCTGCCGCTGCTGTGTGTGGGGTGCTTTGTGGCGATGGTGCTTCTGTTTTTGTTGGTGCTGGTGGTCTCGTGTCTGTTTGTGGACCCCAAAAAGCCGCTAGAAACGCCGAGCCCGTATTTCAGGTTCCTGCTCAACCAGTTCTCCCGGCTGGCGTTTGATCTGGGCAGCGTGCGGGTGCACGTGGCGGGGCTGGAGCGTGTGCCGCGCGAGGGGCGGTTCCTGCTGGTGTCCAATCATCTTTTCGCATTTGACCCGATCGTGTTCTATTACGCAATGCCGTGGGCGGAGCTGGCGTTCGTCTCGAAGACGGAGAATTTCTCGATCCCGATCGTCGCGCAGGTGATGCGGAAGGTTCTGTGCCTGCCGTTAGACCGCAACAACGACCGCGAAGCGCTCAAAGCGATTTTGAAGGCGATTCAGTTTTTGAAGGAGGACAAAGCCTCCATCGCCGTCTTCCCCGAGGGCGGCACGAGTAAGACGGGGCTTTTTCAGCCGTTCCGAAACGGCGCGTTCAAAATCGCGCAGAAGGCGGGCGTTCCGATCGTGATCTGCGCGCTGACAAACACGAAGGCGATCGTCAAGAACATGTTCCGCCGGAAGACCGACGTGTACCTCGACGTTCTGGATGTCGTTCCGGCAAGCGAGGTCGCCGCCCACAAAACAACGGCCGAGATTGGCGAGCATGTCCACAAAATTCTCTCCGAAGGTCTGGCAAAGCGCGGCGTCGCCACGGCGCAGCCGTCTTAACGTATTAAAAAGCCGAAGCAGCACCCGAACCCGGGTGCTGCTTTTTGCACAAACTTTCATCCGCCCCTACGGTTCTTCGGGAACCTTCCGGGAAGTTCGTAGGGGTCGATGCCCACATCGACCCGGCGGAACGCATCCGTCTTTCCGGAAATCCCCAGCGAATTCGATGGTACCCAACGGGGCGATGTGGGCATCGCCCCCTACGCAAGGGAGGAAAATTCGATGGATACAATCGCCCATACGCATAGATGCAGAGCCTACGGCGCGATTCGATTGCCGTCCTTGTCAAAGGTCTTCTTTAACGCGCGCTCGGTCGGGAGAATCGCGCAGAGCATCACGGGAAGCTGCACCGCGCAGACAATGCCGCCCAGCGTTCCGACCGTGTCCGCGTCCTTCCCGAGCCCCGGCAGCATCGCTGCCACGGTCAAAACGAGCAGCCAAAGCCCCATTTTGTACCACAGCCTTCCGAAATACCGGTGCGCAAACTGCCATGTGTCGGGATTTTTCATCGAGCGCGCCGTGCGGTATCCGAAGAGCATGTTGATGCTTCCCGGCGCGCGTCTGGCAAAATACCTTCCGAGAAAAACCATGCTCAAAGGGATGATCAAATCCATCGCCAGCATGAAAAACCAAAAGCCCATCGCAAAATCTCCTTTCTGTGCGGCTAGATCAGCCATCTGCGAACAAAGGGAATGCGCGACAGCACGCACCACGCCGCGAAAGAAAGCAGCAGGCACACGCCCGTGACAACCGGAATGCTCCACCAGAGACCTCCCATCTGCGCCGTGATCCCAACCTCCCTCAGCGCGCGCAGCGCAAACTGATGCACAAGGTAAATACAGAACGAGGCCTTCCCGCCCGTCTCTGCGATTTTTCGCAGCCAGCGCGGAAGCCGGTTTTCCAGCGCGCCGCACAGGCAGAACAGTCCCGCCGCCATCAGAACCGCGCCCGGCGAAAGCCCCTCGAGCAGCTGCAAGGAGAGCTTCCCCCGCGCCATCGACAAAAGCGCTGTTCCGGCAAAGCAGACGAAAAAGCCCGCCGCGAAGCAGCCGATGGCCGCGCCTATATGCATGGGGCGCTTTCGCAGCTGCCAGCCGAGCACGGTACACCCGATCGACGCCCACGTCAGATTCATAGTCCACTGCTTGGGGATCCCCTCGATTTCGGAAAACAGGCCGAGCGCGCGCAGCGTCGGAAGCAGAACGCCGGTGGCGCACCAGAAAATCAGCGCGTAGCGAACCGTTTTTTCATCCGCTTTGGCCGTAAACGCGCGCGTTATGGGAAGCGCCGCGTAGACGAGCAGCAGAATATGCAGATAATACAGATGCTGCTCGTGCCGCCAGCAAAGTACATCCGAAATTGCCCGCATGAGCTCCGCTTTTTCCATCGTCCCCTGCCGCAGCAGCGGGATAAGCCTGTATAAAAGCGCCCAGAAAAAGAGCGCCGCGAGCATGTGCGGGATGCTTCTCGTCCAGACGTGCCGGGTACTTACCTCCCGCGCATCATCCAGCAGCAGCGCGCCGCTGCACAGGAAGAAGAGCGGCACGGCAAAGCGCGCAGCACTTCCCCAGAACAGGCTCTGCATCCAAGGCCGCGAGCCGATCCCGAGGTAGAAAAGCCCCTCGCCCGACACGTGAATCAGCACGACGGCGATGATGGCAAGGCATTTTGCAAAATCGACCTGCCGCACGCGCCCGGGAGCTTGCAGTTGATGTTCCATGTTTTCCACCCGAAAAAACACGCCGATTCCAGACCCGGAACCGGCGTGTCATTTGTAAAATTAGCCTTCTTCTTCGTCCTTCTTGGCGTCCTCGATGATCTTGGCCTGATTCATCTGCGGAACTTCCTCGTAACGGATGAACTTCAGCGTGTAGCTGCCGCGACCCTGGCTCATCGCGCGCAGGTCGATGGTGTAGGAGCTCATCTCGCCCATCGGAACTTCGGCTTCCACGGTCTGATAGCCGGGGTTCTCGGGATCGGGGTTCATGCCCATGACGCGGCCGCGGCGCTTGTTGAGGTCGCCGATGACG
>CAKUNY010000038.1 GCA_934668605.1 uncultured Oscillospiraceae bacterium
GCGAACGTGCCGGTGTCCTTCAGGGAGTCAGCGGTCAGCTGATCGAAGATCTTGTTGTTCTTGGGCTGCTGCCATTCAAACTCCATGTTATAGCTGGAGTCGATGGACTGAAGGTATTCGATGAAGAGCGGAAGTGCGCTCTTGCCGCGGCTGGAGTTGCCGACGCCATAGAACATCTTGCCGTTGGACTCTTCGATGGCCTTCTTGGCGAGCTCTTCCAGGCTCATGCCTTCGGCCTCTTTGATGATCTTCTGGGTTTCGGTGAGGTTTTCTTCCTCGGCCGGAGCGGCAGCTTCCGCTTCGGCGGGCGCTTCCGTCGCGGCAGTTTCCGCAGCGGGAGTCTCTTCGGTCTTTGCAGGCTCCGTGGTGGTCTGGGCGGGAGCGGCTGCGCAGGCGGCCATCGCCAGGATCATGGACACTGCAAGAAGAAATGCAAGAATCTTTTTCACGATATGTTCCTCCTAGTATAATTTCCCGAAAACAGTACTGGAACTGTTTGGATGCTCCTATTCTACCGGCTATTTGCACAAAAGAACAGGGGACAAAACTGCGTTCTTTTGTGATTGGCTGATATTTTTGTGATAAATAGATGAAAAGGTCATGGAGGGTGTGGTATAATTAGGGCAAAAATACGCAAGCGTTATGCTCCGGCTGTAGGGGGCGATGCCCACATCGCCCCTTTGGGAACAACGAATTCGCCGATGGGTTTCGGGTTTAGCTTGCGGCAACTGCGAGGGCCGATGTGGGCATCGGCCCCTACGAGGTGTAAAGAATGGGAAAATTGCGGATATTGGCAGGGGCTCTTCTGCTTGTGCTGCTGACGGGCTGTGCGGCAGAACCGGCACAGCCGGACTACGCGCCGGAAGAAGCGCAGCGGCTGGTGTTATATACGTCGCACAAGAAAGAGGTGTGGCAGCCGGTCGTCCGGGAATTTGAGGCGCGCACGGGCGTTTGGGTCGAGGTGCTGGAGGGCGGCACAAACGAGCTTCTCGAGCGGCTGGACGAAGAAAAGGACGCGCCGCAGGCGGACGTGATGTTTGGCGGCGGCGTGGAGAGTCTGGAATCGTACCGGGAGCTTTTTGCGCCGTATGCGTGCGCGCAGGCGGATGCGATCTTGCCGCAGTATCGCGCGCAGGACGATATCTGGACGCCGTTTTCGTCGCTGCCGGTGGTGTTTGTCTACAATCCGAAGCTCGTTCGGGCGGGAGAGATCACGACGTGGCAGGATTTGCTGGATCCTGCGTGGAAGGGGAAGATCGCGTTTGCAGATCCTTCTGTCTCTGGCTCGAGCTACACGGCGCTGGTGACGATGCTCTGCGCGGTGGGGGGCGAGCCTGACGAGGTATTGCAGGCGTTTGCGGAGAATCTGGACGGAAAGCAGCTGACAAGCTCGGGCGCGGTGCTTTCCAGCGTGGCGGGCGGGCAGGCCGTGGTCGGTGTGACGCTTGAGGAGACGGCCAGCCGGCGCATTGCGGCGGGAGAGGAGCTTGCGATGGTGTATCCGGCGGACGGGACAAGCTGCGTGCCGGATGGGTGCGCGATTTTAAACGGCGCGCCGCATGAACAGAACGCCCGCGCGTTTGTGGACTTTACGGTCAGCCGGGATGTGCAGGCGCTCATACAGGAGCAGTTTTGCAGGCGCTCGGTGCGAAGCGATCAGGAGCCTGCGGGGACGCTTCCGGGCTTTGAAAGCATCGTGCAGGTGGACTATGACGTGGGCTTTGCGAGCAGAAGCCGGGAGTCGATCCTGATGAGCTGGGCATTTTATCTGAATACGGAGGAAGAACCATGAAGCAGCTGCGGTTTTCTTCGTTCCGGCAGCGGCTGAACGCGGCGTTTCTGGCGGTGTCGCTGGTGCCGGTGCTGCTCTGTTCGGCGCTTTTGTTACAGATCTTCCGGTTTCGCATGACGGCCGACCGGCAGCAGAACGCCGAGCAGCAATTAGACGGCGCGTGCCATGCGCTGTCTGCGGTGCAGGAGGGCTTGCAGGAGGCGGCGCAGACGCTCGGGCGGAGCGAGACGGTGATCGGCGCGCTCTCCGGCGGCTGGGAGAACAGCGCGAGCGTATACAGTGCGCTCTATACTGCGACGGAGGAGGTGCGGCGGTTCGCGCAGTTTGCGCTCTACGACGCGGAAGGGACGCTCCGGTATTCCACGCAGACAGCGCCCGGCGCACGGACACTGTCCGTTTCGTGGGGCGTTTTAAAGGAAGCGGCGGACGAAGACGGAATCGTCTACTGCGCGAGCATCGACCCGACAGATCTCGATGAGCCGATTCTACGCGCGGCGGCGCGGCTGACGCAGGGCGGACAGACGGTGGGCTTTTTTGTAGCGTCGTTTTATGAGGCGCAGTTCCGTGCGATGCTCGACGCTCTGGCGGGCGCGCAGAATGCGCTTCTGGTGATGGACGGATTCTGGCATGGGATCTACTGCTCGCAGCAGGCGCAGGTGCAGACGCTTTCAAACGCGCTGCGCGGGCAGCTTCTGAGCGGAAAGGCGCTGACGGGGCTATCCGACAATTTTGTCTATACCGCGCGGCAGGAGCAGACCACAGGGCTGTTTTTTGTCTTGCAGCAGCCGCAGGTCTTTACGCGCGGAACGCTCCGGCTTTTATACACGGTGAGCGCGCTGTGCGCGCTGGGCGGCGTGGCGGTGAGCATCGTTTTGAGCTTGCAGCTGAGCCGGCAGGTGTTCCAGCCGATCGGGACGCTGCATCGGGCGATCACGCAGGTCGGAAGAAATGATCTCGAGGTGCAGGTTCCGGTGCGCGAGGGGCAGTGCGATGAGCTCGGAGAATTGGCGCAGCAGTTTAACGGCATGGTTCTGTCGCTGCGGCGCAACCAGCAGGCGCTGTTAGAGAATCAGCAGGCGCTCAACGACGCGCAGATCCGGATGATGCAGGCGCAGCTGAACCCGCACTTTCTTTGCAATACGCTCGATACCATGAAATGGATCAGCAAGATCAATCAGGTGCCGCAGGTGGCCTTGATGTCCACGAATCTGGCGGATATTCTGCGGTTCTGCATTTCGCCGGACGAGTTCGTGGAGCTCCGGCGGGAGCTCGAAATTCTGGGGCGGTATGTGGAGATTCAGCGCATCCGGCTGTCGGACAGCTTTACGTTCGAGCAGGATGTGCCGGAAAGGCTTCTTTCGTGTATGGTACCGAAGATGATGCTCCAGCCGCTGGCGGAGAACGCGATTTTGCATGGGCTCTCGGGCGTGCAGGACGGAAGGCTCACGGTCACGGCGCGGGAAGAAGACGGCGTGCTCGAGATCTGCGTTCTGGATAACGGCTGCGGCTTTCCGGCGGAGTTGCTGGGGCAGTACAAGCCACATGAGAAGCAGACGGGGCATCTGGGGCTGTTCAATGTAGATACGATTCTGCGCAAGCACTATGGCGAGAGCTTCGGCTTGCGGCTGGAAAACAGAAAAGACGGCGCGGGGGCGTGCATTGCGGCGCGGCTCCCGGCGAGAAGGAGGGATACGGATGCTGCGGGTACTGGTGGTAGAGGATGAGGAGATGATCCGCAAGGGCATTGTGCTGGCGACGGACTGGCAGAGCCTTGGATGCGTGGTCGCCGGCGAGGCCTCCAACGGAGAAGAGGGGATCGAGAAGGCGGAGGAAGTCCATCCGTCGCTCATCATTACCGACCTCAAAATGCCCAAAATGGACGGGCTCGAGATGATCGCGAAGCTCCGCGAGCGCGGGTGCGACGCGTATGTGATCATTCTGACGGCGTATGACAGCTTTACCTATGCGCAGACGGCCATCCGGCTGGGCGCGGTGGACTTTCTCTTAAAGCCGTTTCATGACGGAGACTTGGAAAACGCGGTGCTGGCACTGCAAAAGAAAATCGAGGGGCAGAAAAAAAGCGCTGCGGTGCAGCTGCCGGATGTCCGATCCAGCGCAAAGAGCCGGTATGTGCAGGAGGCGATGGACTACATCGGGAAAAACTGCGCGGACGCCGGACTTTCCATCGGACAGGTCGCGGCGGGGCTGGGGCTGAGCGAGGGGCATCTGAGCCACCTTTTTAAAAAGGAGACGGGGCTGACGGTGGGCGGCTATCTGACGCGCTGCCGGATGCAGAAGGCGATGGCGTTGCTCAAGGAAGGGAAGCTTCGCGTCTACGAGGTGGCCGAGGCCGTGGGATATAAGGACATTACATACTTTTCCGGAACCTTCAAAAAGCTCACGGGCATGAGCCCGACGGAATATCAGAACGCGAGTTTTTGAAACGAAGCATCCGGCGCAGCGAGCTGCGCCGGATGCTTTTATCTGTATTTGCGTTTGCCCGAAAAAATGCGGGCGCGGGATGGTCAGAGCTTTTTCTTGTAATTGCCGTAGATGACCGCGCCGTCCTTGGCGACGATGAACGCGTGGGGGTCATATTTGGAGATGATCGCGCGCAGATGGCCGATTTCGTATTTGGAGGCGAGGATGTAAAAGACATATACCTGCTCGCCGGTGTATTCGCCGATGCCGTTGATGCGGGTGATGCCGCGGTGCAGGTCGACGAGGATTTCCTGCTCCATCTCGGGGCTCAGAACCTTTGTGACGACAGTGACCTCGACGTTGATGTTCTGCATGTGGAGCTTATCCATGACGGTGGTGGAGACGAAGGAGAAGAGGATGGAGTAGATCGCGGTGGAGAGACTGAAGGCGGCGGCGCAGATGGCGTAGAGCGCGAGGTTCCAGCAGAGATTCACATGGCCGATGCTGGTGTGTGAGCCGCTTTTGATGAGCATCATGCCAAGAAGATCCATGCCGCCCGAGGTGCCGCCCATCCACAGAAGAAGGCCGATGCCGCTGCCGCAGAGCATGCCGCCGATGAGGCACCGAGCCAGCTGGTCGCCGGAGAGAATGTCCGTGCGCGGGACGAGGGAGAGAAAGAGCGTCGTACCGGTGACAGAAAAGAGGGTTTTGAGAACCACGCGGTGATCGAGCTTTTTCCACGCGAGAAGAAGCATCGGCAGATTGATGGCGTAGTTGATGAAGCCCGCGATATCGATTTTGGGCGTCCAGCCGGTCGCTTGCAGGAGGAAGGTTCGCAGCAGCTGCGAAAGACCCATGATGCCGCCGGTGTAGAGCCCGGCGGGGACGACGAACAGGTTCATGCCGAGCGCGTACAGGAGCGTCCCGCCCAGAATGCCGAGGCAGCAGAGCAGCTCGTTTGCGGAAATGGCCTTCTTTTGCATGGAGGATTGCATGTTTTTTCCCTCTTCTTCCTGAAATGATGCAGTGCACGCGTATCATAGCACGAATACCATGCAAATGCAAGAAAACCGTCAGAAAATACACAGCAGAAAAGCCCGCAGCGGGCGCGGGCTTTGGGGACTAATGCAGACCGCAGAGGGGTCTGGATACGGTGTGGTCAAAAAAGGTGATGAACGGCCCCAGGCCAACAGAGCAGATGAGCGTTCCGAGGCCGACGAAGCCTCCCAGCAGCAAGGCAAGAAGCACACAGGCGGTGTCGACCGCAATGCGGCACCAGAAATAAGGAAGCTTTTTCCGCCGGCGGCTCATGATGATGGAAAGCGCGTCATAGGGGGCGATGCCGACGTCGGCGGTCTGGTACATCGACGCGCTGAGGCTTAAAATGAGAATGCCGAGCACCACGATGGCAAGGCGGGAGAGAAACGGGAGATTGCCTCCGTGCAGCCACGAAACCTTAGAAAGCCAGGTGAGGATCAGCTCCGCCGTAGGGCCGACGCAGAGGGCGTTGATGAAGGTGCCGATGCCGATCAGCTTCCGGCCAAAGAGGATTTCTACGAAAAAATACACGCTGTTGCAGAGGATGATCATCGAAGACATGCGCACGCCGAGAATATTGCCGAGCGAGATGGCAAAGGTCGTGCTGGGGTCGCTGCCCATTTGGGAAAACGTGAAGAGCGCAACGCCGACGGCAATCAGAACAATGCCGAGCAGCATGACAAGCACGCGGCGAAAAGAAGGCATGCGGAAATTGGCAGACATAGAAACCTCCCGGGCGGTCAGACAAAATTACCAAAGCAGTTATAGCAAAAGCCCTCATAAAAATCAAGCAGAAAATCCGGCTCGTCTCCCAAAAGAGACAAGCCGGATTTTCCTAAATAAGCCTCGCAGAGTTTCGCCATCCGCAGATGGCGAAATAAAATCAAAATCATGTTATCCGGCGGCTCCGCCGACCGGAAAAATACCTATCGCGGAGAGAGTGTGTCCTTGCAGGCTTTGCCTGCAAGGACGCGCGGTGCGGAGCGCATCTCTTTCAAATCCAAAGGCAAAGCCTTTGGATTTGAGTCTAGAAGCTCCCGCTGCTCCCGTGACCGCCGCCGCCCGATTCGGAGCTGCCTGAGCTGGAGGATGATTCCTTTTCAATCTTCGTCCGGGTTTCGGTGGTGTGGGTGAACTGGTCGCGGCTGGCCGTGACGTTGAGCGCGCCGACGACATAGGCGTTTGCGTGCGTACCGGCGCGGACGGATTTCATCTTGCCCTTGAGAATGAGACAGACAATCAGCGCGAAGACCATCGAGCCGAGGGTGATGAGAAGAATGGGACCGGTCGTGCTGCGGCGGACGGGCTCACCGGCGGCTGCCTTTGCAAGGAAGTCCTCACAGCCGGCAACAAAGTGGTTGAGGCCGCCTGCCCAGTCGTCATTGCGGAAATCGTCGAGGTACCAGTCGTTGAGCTCGAGAACGCCGTGCTCGTCGAAGGCATAGTCTGCTTTGGGACCGTAGACAAAGTTCGCGAACTGGCGGTTATCCATGCTCAGAAGCAGAATGATACCGTCACGGTCGTCACCTTCGCCGAGGGTGTATGCATGGTAGAACTGCCATGCAGTTTCGTAGGGGGTGTCGTAGTAGTCCTCGTAGTTATCGATCGTGATGACGTAGACACCGACGCCGTAGGTTTCGGAGACGGACTCCGCGTAGCTTTCAAGCTGCGTGTATTCTTCGTCCGAGAGGAGCCCGGCATCGTCGGTGATGTTCCAGAGCTGGCTTTCGGCAAAGACCGAGATGCTCAGGCAAAGAAGAAGGGTAAGCGCGAGAAGAATTGTGATGATCCGTTTTTTCATGCCGTGTCCCTCCTTACGCGAACAGCAGATAGCCTGCCGAAATGAGTGCGGTGAGGACGGCCGAGATGGCGGCAAACGTGCCCCAGAACTTGCCTGCGCTGGTGGGAAGGTCGCCGACGAGCTTGCCGGTCTGGCCGTTCATGGCGAACAGGTAGTTCTTACCCTGCCACTTGGTGCTGAGGAGCCAGATGGGAAGCAGCGCGTAATGTACTTTGCCGCGGCGGAGCTTCACATCGTGGGAGACGGGGACGCAGGAATCGTAGCCGGTGACCGTATCACCAAGCGCCGCAACGAGAGAGCCCTCGCAGCGGGTGTCAGCGCGCTCGTGGCAGTCTTCGACGGACACATCGTATTTGTCGGCGAGGAAGCCGGGCAGATATGCGGTCGAGAAGCGCTTGAGCTCCTTGTAGTCGAAGGGCTCGATGGAGTCCATGTAGTCGTCGGGCATTTTGCTTGATGCGTCGACGGGGACTTTCTCGAAGGAGATGGAGCCCTCACGGAAAATATCGAAGTGGTCGGTCTCTGTGACCTCATAGTCGCCCGAGGTGTAGCAGCGGCTGCGCGTAGCCTCGTACTGGGCAGAGCCCGTGGCCTTGCCGTCGAACATCCAGAACGGGACGTAGACGCCCTTGATCTCCTGCACGTGGTTCTCGTTTGTGAACTGACGCGGGAGGAAGGGCTTTCCCTTATAGTGCGCCTTGAGGGCCTTAACTGCGTCGTCCTTCGAGAGCTTGAAGGGCAGGACGAAGTCTGGCTTGAGACTGCCGGAGAACTGGCCGGGGACGATACTGGGGTTGCCGCAGTAGGGGCAGGCGGTCGCGGCGGTCGATTCGTCGCAGATGAGCTCCGCGCCGCACGACGGGCAGGAGTAGCTCTTCATGCCGGCAGCGTCCTGTCCCCAGTCGCCGCCAAGATCGGAGGTGTCCCAGCCCTCGGCCTGCGCCTGCTGCTTCTGCTGCGCGGACTTCCGGTCGGCGTCTTTTTTGGCTTCGGTGGCCTTTTGTTCCTTTTCGGCAAAGAGCGCCTCAATTTCGGAGACCTCGTAGCTTGTGCCGCAGTAGTCGCAGGTGAGCTTGCCGGTCGCGCTGTCAAAGTGCAATGGGCCTGTACAGGCGGGGCATTGATAGTTTGTTACCTGAGTTGGCATATCTTCCCTCTTTTCCAGATGATTTGGCTGTGAATCAGGTCAGGTCCGCGTCGTTGAACGGATCGCCGCATTCGGGGCAGAACTTGGGGGGATTGGTGGGATCGGCAGGCTCCCAGCCGCACTTATTGCACTTATAGTGCCGGGGCGCGGTGGGCTTGGGCTTGCCGCATTCGGAGCAGAATTTGCCTTTATTTACCGCGCCGCAGGCGCACGTCCACGTGTCGGAAACGGGCTTGGGGCTTCCGCACTCGGCGCAGAATTTGCCGGTGTTGCCGGTCTTGCCGCAGCTGCACGTCCAGCCTGCTGCCGGGGCTGCAGGGGCGGACTGCGCGGCCTGCTGCTGAGATTGCTGCTGCGCGCCCATCTGATAGAGGTTCTGCGCGTTCATGCCGCCGGCCTGACCCGCCATGTTCATACCCATGAAGGCCATCGCGGAGCCTGCGCCCTGATTGGACGCGGCCGACTGCATCGCTGCCGCCTGCGCGCCGACCAGGTGGGCTGCGGCTCTTGTCGGGTCCATGAACGCCGCGTTGCGCTGCATCTCTTTCAGCATCTGCTCGTCTTCTTCGCTCGCCTTCACGCTCGAAACGCCGAACGATACGATTTCAAGGCCGCGCAGGTTGCGCCACTTGCCAGACAGCACTTCATTCAGTGCGTCCGCCAGCTCCATCGTGTGACCGGGGAGCGCCGAGTAGCGGATACCCATGTCGGAAATTTTCGCGAACGCAGGCTGAAGGGCTGTCAGCAATTCGGTTTTCAGCTGGCCGTCCAGACGGTCGCGGGTGAATTCCTCCGAGACGTTGCCGCAGACGTTCGTGTAGAAGAGAATCGGGTCGCAGATGCGGTAGCTGTATTCGCCGAAGCAGCGAAGGGAAATGTCGATGTCGATGCCCGCGCGCTGGTCGACGACGCGGAAGGGAACGGGGCTTGGCGTACCGTATTTGTTGCCGATGAGTTCCTTAGTATTGAAGTAGTAGATGCGCTGGTCCTTCGGGGGCTCACCGCCAAAGGTGAAGCGCTTGCCGATGTTCTTGAAGGTGTCGAGGATACTCTTGCCAAGAGAGCCGGAGAAGATGGAGGGCTCGGTCGAGGAATCATAGACGAATTCGCCGGGCTCGGCGCAAAGCTCGGTGACCTTGCCCTGGTCGACGATGATCATGCACTGACCGTCGGCAACCGCCACGACGGAGCCGTTGGAGATGATGTTCTCCGAGCCCTTATAGTTGCTGCTTCTGCCCGAGACACGGTGCAGACCCTTGACGGCCATGACGTTCTCGGGGATGGCTTCACAGTAGAAATACTCCTTCCACTGGTCGGCCATCACGCCGCCGACGGAATCCAATGCTGCTCTGATAAGTCCCATAAATGTAACTCCTTTTCTGAAATCTGAGGCTCTGGTGCGCAGAGCCTGCGCCGCGGGAGATCGTTTGCGCGGTGCTCCCAGCGGAGGCCGGATATTGATATGACGGTATGGACATGGAAAAGGTTCCCGGGAGCGGGAGCCCTTTCCAGAAGCTATTATACCAGATGTCTGCGCCGGTTGACAAGGGCGGGCGCGGTTTTCTGCGCGGAAAAAGAAATCCTCGAGCCGTCGGACTTTTTTGCAGCCGTATGCCGCAAAGCGGAACGCGGAAAAGCTCAGCTACGACTGGGGGCATTCGCTCACGCTCGGAGCCGGTCAGCCCTGCACGAATCCCGGCGTTGTATTCCCATTTGCTGTCCGGCAGTTCTGCGGCGCGTTCCGGCTTTCCGGCGGGGAAATTCGACGCGATCGGGGACGAGACGACAGGCTGTGTCGAAGGCGGTCGACAAAAAGTGGTAAAAAGTTCATCGTAAAATATTGAAAAATATGTGAGAATGTGATAAATTATAGCCATCGCAGCGAAAAATAGTGCCTGGCCGGGCAACTCCATGAATACGAAGGAGATAGTTCTCATGAACGATCAGATTAAGGTTATCATTGCCGATGCGAACGAAGGCTTTGCCGCGCAGCTTGCAGGCTTCCTCGGGGAGAACCCCGCATTTGCGGTTGTCGGCACGGCAAACGACGGGGAGAAGGCCGTGGAGCTTTTAAATACCGCGCAGGCGGACGTGCTGATTCTCGATCTGCTGCTGCCGAAGCTCGACGGAATCTCCGTTTTGCAGGCGGCAAGCGCGCTTCCAAAGCCGCCGATCGGCCTTGCGCTGACGGGCTTCATGACCGATTATGCCGGGCAGATGGCGGAAAAGTACGGTGTGCGGTATTTTATCAGCAAGCCCTGCGGGCTTCAGACCGTCGCGGAGCGGACGCTCGAGATCGTCGAGACAGAGCGCTCGGCAAAACGCGCGCGTTATCCGCAGGCCAATGTCGAGGCGCTTGTTACATCCATGATCCACGAGATCGGCGTGCCCGCGCACGTGAAGGGCTATCAGTATCTGCGCGAGGCGATCATGATCGCGGTCGACGACATGGACGTGATCAACGCGATCACGAAGGTTCTCTATCCGCAGGTTGCCAAGAAGTTTTCAACGACATCTTCCAGAGTTGAACGCGCCATCCGGCACGCCATCGAGCTGGCCTGGGACAGAGGAGATCTGGAAACGCTGCAAAAATTCTTCGGCTATACCGTCTCCAACACCAAGGGAAAGCCGACCAATTCCGAGTTTATCGCCCTCATCGCCGACAAGCTGCAATTGCAGCTCAAGGCCGCGCAGATGCATTGAATTACATGAAACCGCACCCGCTTGACCGAGCAACGCCGCCAGCTTCCTAGCTGGCGGCGTTGGCGCATCTTTGGAACGTTATTGTTCTGCAATAAAAAGGCTAAGGCTTCTGACAATCTGCTCTATATAACAATCGGGGAGGGGCAAACAGCACAAAACGTTCAAAAAATATTATAAAAACCGGAAGAGAAGGCACAGGACGATCAAGTGGAGGGGATAGTAAGCATAAAACAGCGGCTTCATAACGCGCGAAAGCGCCGGGTTCTTGCCGCGTGTGCCGTCGTAGCGCCGAAGAAGCGGCACAGACAGGAAGACCGCCAGCTGCAAAAGCCCGTACCAGACGTTTAGGGAAAGGCAGTAGACCGCAACATATAAGCTTACGTAGAACAGGCACCAGCGAAGCTGCGCCCCGGGATTTGCGCGGTTTGCGCCGATCGATAAAATGCACAGCGGCGCGATGCAGCTCCAGTCCGCCGGGAGCGTGATGAGGCAAAGAAGCAGGATCAGCGCGGTCTTTTGAAGAGCCGAGCAATCGAGGTCATTGACCCGCAGCATCAGGAGTCCGCCCAGAAGCGCCCAGATGACGCTCGTCTGGTTGAGAAGCTGGCCGGAAGAGAAGGGGAGATAACAGCGCCAGTCAAGGCTCCCGCCGCAGGAGAAGAACTGATAGGCAAAATGCGAGACGATGGCAAGAAGCAGCAGCCGCAGGGCGTAGTTTTTGAAATTCCTTGTATAATGGTAGCCCTCGGCAATGAAGTAGCACATGATGGGGCAGGTGAGGCGGCCGATGGCGTGCATCACGAGCGCAAGCGGGTGCATCGAGTAGCCCGGGAAGGCCAGCCACGCGACGTGGTCGATCGTCATGGCAAGGATAGCAAGCAGCTTGAGCTCGTCCCCGCAAAGACGGCGGGAGGGCAAAACAGATTGAGACATGGCAATGCTCCTGTCATTTTTTTCTTTATTGTAAAGACGATGGACAGGCTTGTCAACCGTTCGCCTTGACGTTTGGCTCCGTGCGTGATACCATTTTAAAAACGAAAGGTGGCCAGACGATGCAGCTGCGAACGACGCTTCAAATAGAGCCCGGTGTAACCGCAATCATTGGCGGCGGCGGCAAGACGACGCTTTTATACGCGCTGGCCGGAGAGTGCTGCGCCGATGCGCGCGTGATCGTATGCACAACGACGCATATTTTTAGACCCTCGCAGCTGCCGTGCGTTCTCTCAGGCAGCGAAGCGGAGGTTCGGGCGGCGCTGAAGGAAACCAGCTGCGTCTGCGTGGGAACAACAAGCGAGCATGGAAAGCTCGGCGCGCCTGCGATTGCCTTTGACCGGCTTTTGCATTTGGCGGACTACGTTTTTGTCGAGGCCGACGGCTCGAAGCACTTACCCTTAAAGGCGCATGCGGGGCATGAGCCGGTCGTGCCCAAAGAGGCGAACCAGACGATCCTGGTGCTCGGCGTGTCAGGGCTCGGAAAGATAATCCGGGAGGCTGCGCACCGGCCTGCGCTCTACGCCGAAAAGCTTGGCGCCACGGAGGATACCGTCGTAACGCCCGAGCTTGCCGCGAGGCTTCTGGAGCTCGAAGCGCTTCATACGCGGGTGCTGGTCAATCAGGTGGAAACGCAACAGGAGATGGCGCTTGCGCGCGCGTTGGCGGAGCAGTTACACTGCCCGGTCGCGGCGGGGGCGCTGCAAAAGGAGAATGTGATATGCTTGTGCTGATTCGGGGCGCGGGAGATCTTGCCTCGGGCGTCTCGCTGCGGCTGCACCGGGCGGGCTTTCCGGTCGTCATGACCGATCTTCCGAAGCCCACGGCCATCCGAAGAACCGTCTGCTTCTCGCAGGCGATCCGGTTCGGAAAAACGACGGTCGAGGACGCGGAAGGCGTCTGCTGCCATACGGCGCGGGAGGTAAAGGCCGCCCTGGACGCGGGAAAAATCCCGGTTCTGCCGGATGAGACGGCGAAATGTAAGGCTTGGCTGCATCCGGACGTGCTTGTCGACGGCATTCTGGCAAAGAAGAACCTTGGAACGAAGATGTCGGACGCGCCGCTTGTCATCGCGCTGGGGCCGGGCTTTTGCGCGGGGCGGGACTGCCACGCGGTCATTGAAACGATGCGCGGCCATACGCTCGGGCGCGTGATCTGGGACGGAGAGCCGCTTCCAAACACCAACATTCCGGGGTTAATTGGCGGCTTTGCGGGAGAGCGGGTGCTGCGCGCGCCGGATACGGGCGTTTTCCATCAGCTGCGGGACATTGGCGCGCTGGTAGAGTCCGGCGAGACGGTCGGCGAGGTGAACGGCTTTCCGATGCGCTGCACGATCTCGGGCGTTCTGCGCGGAATTCTCCCGGACGGCACGCCGGTCACGAAGGGCATGAAGTCCGGAGACGTCGACCCGCGCGGCAATGTTCAGAACTGCTGCACCGTCTCCGATAAGGCCAGCGCCATCGCGGGCGGCGTTTTAGAGGCGATTCTGCATAAAATCCCGCTGGTGAGCCGGGATGTGACGATTGACATGGAGGGGACGCTATGAAGCGGTATATGCTGCTGCCGGAGGACACCATCGAGCTTCTGCCGGAAGACGGCGAGGCGGAATGCGCCGTGTCTGTTTTCTGCGAGAGGACCTTGATTTTGTTCCCTTGCAGCAAAATAGAACTGGTTTCGCTGCTCCGGAATGTCCGCGAAGACCGCAGAAAACCGGAGGACTGCCTCCGCATCCGCGCGCGCGATACGCTCTATGATGCGCCGCAGGAGGTTCTGGTTCCGGTCACAAGGCCGGATTTCATGTCGTTCCGGGCAGAGCTTGCGGCGGAGCGGCCGGAGCTTTTTGAAAACTTCTCCGAACAAGAAGATGTGCGCGAAACCTGCGACCAGACGGGAAGCCATCTGCACAGGCACGCGTGACGCATACGCCGAGCTTTTTTGCAGAGAATAAAGTATTCTGCAAGAAAGGAGGCGCGGCATGAAAAAACGCAGCCAAGCGCGCCGCAAGGGCGAGACATGGTGGCCGGGGCACGCGGAAACCGACCCGCAGGGAAGCTGGACGGGAAAGCCCGAAGACCCGATGGAAACGCCCGTACAGGACGCGGACGACTTATAACGCACGCAAAAGCGCCCCATTTGGGGCGCGCCGTGTAACATGGGAGGAACTGCAATGAGAAGACACGACCGGGAAGTGACAGAGCAGGCGAAGATCGACGAGATCATAGAAAGCTGCGACTGCCTGCGGCTGGGACTGAACGCCGAGGGCGGCGCGTATATTGTGCCGCTGAGTTTTGGCTATGCGCCGGGAGCGCCGGCCAGATTTTATTTTCACAGCGCGATGGAAGGCCGGAAGGTTTCGATGATCGGAAGCGGGGCAAAGGCCGGCTTTGAGCTCGATTGCGCGCATGCGCTCGGCGAGGCGGAGCTCGGCTGCAAGCATACATACTTCTTCCGAAGCGTCATCGGAACCGGCTTTGTCCGGCCTGTGGAGGACTTGGAAGAAAAAAGGCGTGCGCTGGCGCTGATTATGGCGCACTACCGCAAGGATCGCGCGTTTTCGTTTACCGACGAGCAGGCGCGCACGGTCGCGGTGTTCTGCCTGACGGTTGAAACAATGACGGCCAAAGAGCACGTCTGAGGAGGAGCGCAATGAACGATTTTGAACAGCAGTATCTGCCCGAGGCCTACCGGCCCTTATCCCCGTGGGCATATTTCGGGCTCAGCATTTTATACGCCGTGCCGCTCGTGGGCTGGGTGTTTCTGATCGCCCACGCCGTTGCCAGCCGGAATATCAACAAACGCAACTATGCCCGAAGCTTTTTCTGCGTCTACATACTGGCCGCCGTTCTGATTCTGCTCCTGAGCTTTGCAGGCCTGCGGCTCGATCTGTCGCAGTTCGCCGTACCTATGTAAAATCAGCGCAATGACAGGAAACGCGTAGGGGGCGATGCCTACATCGCCCCGGCAGAATCATTCGTTTTTACGGAAATCTTCGGCGAATTCGTAACTTCCCTTGGGTCGATGTGGGCATCGACCCCTACGAAGAAACCGGCAGCATGGACAAGAATTGAAA
>CAKUNY010000039.1 GCA_934668605.1 uncultured Oscillospiraceae bacterium
CGATACCTTCACCTCCACCGACCGCAGCCGCTACGTTACCCGTATCATTATTCCCGTGCGCGATGGATAACGGGCAGCGCAAACCAGCGAAGTGCAGCCGATTTGCTTATTCACTTTTTACCAAAACAGGCAGCTTAGAAATGACCTTGAAAACGCGTGGTTTCAGTGCCTTTTCTATTTGCGAAGAGGACAAAGGATGCGGAGCAAAGAAACCGGCAAGCGATGCAAGTGTCAAGACACTTGCAAAAAAATGTTTGTTGATGGCAGCGCCCCCAACCCCGAATAGCTCTGTTCGGAGCTGGCGGCGCATTTGTTGGATGCTTATGGAGCGGGAACAGCTTATCGCTGCTCCTGCTCTTTTTCATGTTCCGGCTCACGCGATTGAGCACCGAGAATTTTTGCGGCATTGGTCTGCACGGTCAAAAGCTCCTGCTATTCCAGTTACAATGCACCGCAAACGCGCCCGGTACGCATTTTTGTCTTGCAATCTTTATTTCCATGATGTACAATATTATCTGTAATATAAATTAAACATGGCAGATATATACGGCAGAGCCGTGACTGATTGAGGCGGGTGAGCATGAACGAACCGGCGAAAAATGAAATTCAGCTTTTTGAGAACCAGAGAATCCGCGTGGCGTGGGACGCAGAACGGGAGGAATGGTATTTTTCCATTGTGGATGTAGTTGCAGTCCTGACTGACCAGCCAGACTATGACCATGCCCGAAACTACTGGAAAGTGCTGAAAGCCGAAACAGGTAAGCCGGTCGTTACCGCGCAGAACGCGGAGAGCTTCCGCCAGCTTGTCACGGACATCGTGACGGACGCGGCACAGCTGCCGGAGCAGGCAGCAACTACCGAGGAATCCTCGGTAACTGCCGCCAAGTAAAAACGTATCTCAAGGGTGAATGCGAATGATAGAACGCTTTGACATTGCGGGGTATGCCCGCATTTCGGTCGATGAGGAGCTTGACCGCGACAATGTGTCGATCGAAAACCAGAAATCCATCCTTTCGGATTTTGTAACGACGCACTTTCCAAACAGCACGCTGACGTTTTTTGAGGACCGCGACCGCTCCGGCTACACGTTCGAGCAGCGCGAGGGGTATCAGGAGATGCGCCGGGGGCTGATGAGCCACAAGTACGACATTCTCATCGTCAAGGACTTCTCGCGTTTCTCCCGCCGCAACTCGCGCGGACTGGTAGAGCTGGAGGATCTGCGCGACGCGGGTGTGCGGATCATCTCGATCGGCGATAACATCGACTTCCCGAATGACGACGACTGGCTGAAGATCCAGTTCCAGTTCTTAATTAACGAAATGCCGGTCACGGACACGTCGAAAAAGGTGCGCAGCGTCGTGAAGCGGCGGCAGGAGGAGGGGCGCTGGCTCTGCGCCGCGCCGTATGGCTATATCCTCAACAAGCAGCAGGTCTTTGAGATCGTACCAACGGAGGCCGAGGTCATTCGGACGATTTTCAAGCTTTACTTAGACGGCTGGGGCTACAAGAAAATCGCCAATTACCTGACGGATAACAACGTGCCCACGCCGCGGATGTCCGAGTGTGAGCGCCGCGCCGCCGCGGGAGAACCCGTCCGCCGCAAGACGAAAGCAGCGTGGGCGATCGTCACGGTGCAGGGGATTTTAGATAACGATTTTTATATCGGCACGCTGCGGCAGGGAAAGTTCACGCGCGTGAAAATCAACGGCAGCGACCGCAAGCTGGACGAGAGCGAGCACCGCGTCTTTGAGCACCACCATCAGGAGATCATCGACTACCGCACGTTTGCGACCGTGCGCGCCCTGCGCGAGAGCCGCTCGACAAACAACTATCGCGGTGTCAAGGTCAACGACAACGTGTATTCCGGGTTACTTGTCTGCGGCGACTGCGGCAGTCCCATGTTCGCCATGAGCCGGAGTGATTTAGCCCCCGCCTATACCTGCGGAACGTATCACCGCCGCGGTCTCAAAGGCTGCACGAGCCACCATATCCGCGTGGAAACGCTCGACGCGCTGGTCAAGGACTATGTGCGCAAGGTGCGCGACAATTCCAGCGCCATGCTCGAACGGCTGAACGCCGATTTGGAGAAAGAGCAGGCGGACATTGCGGAGACGAAGCGCACGGAAGAAAATTTGGAAGCCTTGCTGTTAGATAAGCAGGAGGAACTGAAAGCCACGAAGCGCCAGCGCATCCGCGACATCATGAAGCACCCGGAGCAGGAGGAGCTTTTGGAGGAAACCTACGACGAGCTGGAAGCGGAGTTGACGCAGCGTATCGCGGGCATCCAGCACCAGATCGAGTTTGCCAGCGACAAGCGCAACACCATTATCCGCATCAACCGCGTGGCGAAAACGGCAATGGATGTATTTCACGACATTCTGGAAAAGCCGTCGCTCGACCGCAACGACCTGAATTTGATGATCGAAAAAATTCGGGTCTACGAGGATCACATCGAGGTGCAGCTCAAGGCGGACATTGACAGCCTGCTCAAAACCGGCGTGCTCCCGGAGGACGCTGCAAATTTTAATTCCGGCACGGAAAATATCGAAAACACGCTGATCCAGTCCTCAAAAGGTCACGAGGACAAGGTTTTCCGTGTCAGTGTTATCAGCAGCGGCGACCCGTTGGAGATTTATACGGAGAAGGACGGCGAGGTCATTTTTAAAAAGTATTCCCCGATGGGCGATCTGACGGACTTCGCCGCGCAGATCTGCGAATCCATCGGCAAGAACACCGGGCACATCGCCGCCGTTTCTGACCGGGACGCGGTCATTGCGGCTTACGGCGTACAGCGGCGCGAGCTCATGGACAAGCACTGCTCGCAGGAGCTCGAGCAGCTCATGGAGTCCCGGAAAATTTACTGCTACCAGCCGGGGCAGGTAAAAATTTACCCCTCGGACACTTCGGAGCGCTACTATCTTGGCGTAAGCGCGCCGATTTTATCCGAGGGCGACCTGATGGGCTGCGTGATGCTGCTTCTCGAGGAGCAGGACGCGCCGCTTGGAGAGGCCGAGCAGAAGCTCGTACAGACCGTCGCGGGCTTTTTGGGACGGCAGATGGAAAATTAAACACCCTGCCGGGATGTTCGTAGGGGGCGATGCCCACATCGCCCCAAGGGAAGTTACGAATTCGCTGAAGATTATCGTAAAATCGGGTTTATCTGCCGGGGCGATGTGGGCATCGCCCCCTACGCAAATTTAGAAGATTTCAAAAGAATCGTAGGGACAGAACCGAAAAACAAAAGCCGCCCGCCTGTTACGCTTGTAACGGGCGGGCGGCTTGTTTATTTGTGATACGCGGCGTCAAGGAAAATCGCGGTGAGCGCCAGATAACCGACCAGCGCAAGGGCGATGAGCACGCAGACGCAGGTGACGGCGATTCGCGCGCCTCTTTTTTCGCGCAGCTTTTTGGGAAGCACCACCAACGCGGCGACATCGAGCATCAAAAGCAGACAGGCAAGCCAGAGCGGCATCGCTTACGCCTCCTCCTTCTGCACGGGGATGGCCGCAGCGGGATTCGCTTCGTCGATGATGTCGAGCATCCGGCGCAGATTTTCCTGTAAATTTTTCCGGACGCTTTCCGGGTCGTTCGCGTTTTTTTCGGGCACGAAGAAATTTCTCCCCGTGCGCACGGCCATCGACACGCGCCCGTCCTGGCAGAAGGTCACAAAGAACGCGCCGGGGCTTGCATTTGCGGCGGCAAGAATTTTCTCCTGCATCCGGGGCGTGAGCGTCAGAAGCGCCGCCTCGGCGTTATCGGTCTTGATCGTAAAGCGCTTGTCAAAGGCTTCGTTTTCCGTTTTAACGTCGGCGTAGCGAAGAAGGCCGTCGATTTTGCCGCGCGGTGTAACGGCAAAGCCGATGGGGAACGCATGGCCGACCTTGCAGGTGAGCATCAGGCCCTGCCAGACTTCTTTTTCCGTCGAGCGCTCCAAACCCGTGTCTTCATCGCGGAAGGTGTCTGTGTCCATCAGCCGGACGTTTCCGAGCAGAACCTCGACCCCGCGATAGCTCGCCGTGACCTTGTCGCAGCCGTCAACATAATGAAAATCCTGATGCAGAAGCAGCTGCATCGCGTCAATATCCTGATTCGACAGGCGCTCGTTTTCCGCAAGCGACGCCGAGTCAAACACGCCCTTGAGCGCGGGAATGATCGCCGCGCCCGCCAGCTGCTCGTGCTTTTCCTTCGCCGCGCGGGCGCTCTGCCGCTCGCCGACCAGCGTCAGCACGATTCCCAGCACGATCACTACCACGGATTTCGACCAGAACCCCACAGCCACCAGCACCAGTCCCAGTCCGCCAACAAGCTTCCAACCCTTTCCCATAAAATCCTCCTAAAACGCCTCGCAGAGTTTTGCGCCCGCAGGCGCAAAATAAATTTAAATCCATTTTATCCGGCGGCTCCGCCGACCGGAAAAATTCTGCTCGCCTTGCAAGTGTAGAATTTTTGCCCCAACGGGACAAAAATTCTGCGCGCAGTCAAGGCGCAATCTTTTGCCGGAAAAGCGCCAGCTTTTCTGGCAGTTAGCTTCCGGGGCGCGGGCTGCCTGATTCCCGCGCCCAGCCGCCTGTTAAAAGGCGTGCCGCCCCTGCTCGGCCATTGTCATGAGTTCGTCATGGCTGAGCTCCACGGAGCCGAAGCGAACAAAAACACCGTTGGTTTCCGCACTGTTCCAGACCTCCGGGCGCCTGAGCGAACGGAAGCGGATCGAATCGAGATGCGGCTTCATGTCCAGCAGCAGACGGCTTCCAGAGGTAAAATCGATCAGCAAAATATGGTCTTCCAGCGGCTCGACAGCCTGAATATACTTCCGATACATCTTCCGGTTCCCCCCTTTGATCCGGCAGCAGCAAAAATCCACCGTACAGCGTCATTGTACGGTGGATTTGAAGGAAACACTATTAACCAAACGTTAACTGTTTTCAAAAAGTGCGATGAGGGCGCGGCGCTTTTCCTGGGCGGAGCCGGTGAGCTGCAATTTAGAATAGATGCGGTTGATGTACTGCTTGACCGTTCCCTCGGAAAGAAAGAGCGTTTCGGCGATCTCGCGGTTCGTCCTCCGCTCGGCCATGAGCCGGGCAAGCGCCAGCTCCCGCTCGGAGAGCTCCCGCAGCGCCGGAGAAAGCCCCCGCGTCCGGCAGGAGTCCTCTCTTGCGGTAAGCCACTGCTCGGCGCAGTCACAGATCTTTTCCGAAAACGCGGACGGCTTTTCGCGGCTGATGGATGCGTACAGCGCCATCAGGTACGGCGCGTTTTCGGCAAACGGGAGCATGAATCCGTCGGGCTGCGCATCCCGTATTGCCGATTCCAGAAGCCTTTTTGCCTCCGCGCGGTTTCCGAGCATTTCGTATGCGCCCGCGGTCTGGATGCGGACGTGCAGCGCGACGAGCGCATAGTGAAGCCTTTCGCACACCGCGAGCAGCGCCTCGCTTCTGCCGATGACGCGTGCATATTCGCCCTGCGCCAGAAGCACCTGATTTAAGGTCAGCTCCATCATGGGCTTTCCGGGAGCAAAATAATTGACGGTATCGAGCCGGTGCAGCCGGAAGACGTCTGGAATGCGCGCCGTGTCCTGGATCAAGGCGTAATAATAGGCAAAAATCGCGTCCAGCATGTTGAGTAACACCACGTCGTGCCGCGCCTGAAGCGATTGCTTGCGGCTCTGCGCGTCAAGAAGCCGTCCCTTTCCCGCCGCAAGCCGCAGGCGGATTTGCAGAAAATCGCAGCAGAGCGCCATGTTTTCCTGCCCGCTGCCCGCGATTTTTGCCCGCGCGCGCTCGAGGCCGATCTCCGCCTCATGAAGCCGCCCCTGCATGAAGCTTGCCTCCGCGTCCATGACGAGCTCCGCGCCAAGTCCGTGCCCGTTTGTGATCCGGTAATAGTGCGGCATGCACTCGTTCATCTCATGGAGCTCCTTTTGAAGCTCTCCCGGCGCGCGGTAATACA
Source organism: uncultured Oscillospiraceae bacterium (assembly GCA_934668605.1). GTDB lineage: Bacteria > Bacillota > Clostridia > Oscillospirales > Oscillospiraceae > CAG-170. Next base: position 5,947 of record CAKUNY010000039.1, read on the forward strand.
TCATGAGAACCGAGGGTGAACCAAACGTCCAGCTCGAGCCCGCCTGAATCGTCACGGCCGGGCGCGTCATCTGGCGGCTGGCGCTGCGGTGCAGACGGCTCATCTCGGTGATGTCGTTGTAGTGAAGAAAGCTCATGATAAGGTCGCACTCGCCGAGAAGATTTCCGCGTTCGTCTTCGGTGATGTCCGGATTTTCCGCGATCGCACGCGCAAGAAGCGCCTTGAGCTCCATCATTTTTGGGATCTGCCGCCAGGTAAAGAGCCTTCGCATCAGGACGAGCAGCGCCGTCGGATGGCGCATCAGAATCTCCGCCGGACACGCGTCCAGCCGCTGGAGCAGCTCCTCCGGCGGAAGGGCGGAGAGAAGATTTCCCGCGTCCTGTTCGATGATTGAAAGTCCCGCGTCGTAGTTCCGGGACATGCCGTACGCGCTCATTGCGTGCAGATACTGCCCCTGCGCGCCGTACCAGTCGCCGAAGCGGTTCCAGTAGGCCGTCTGTTTTTCTGCCGGCAGCGTGCGGAATTTCCGAAGGGCGCACTCCTTCATCATGTGATGAAAGCGGTAATTTTTCGAGTCCGGCAGACGCGTCACAAAGGCGTTCTGCCCGGTCAGATCGAGAAGGATCCGGTCTGTTTCCACGTTTCCGGTCACAAAGCGCGCCATCTCCGCGGTAAATTCGTCGGCCAGACCCATCACGGCCAGAAATTCCTGCTGCTCGGGCGCGAGGGGATCGATCATGGCGGCGGTGAATATCTCAAAAATATCGGAGTTTCCGTCCGGCAGGCTTCCCCGCTCCGAGAGCGCGCGCAGATTCAGATAGATGGCCGAGAACCAGCCCTCGCTCGAGGAAAGCAGAGCCTCCAGCTGCTGCTCGGAGAGCGCCGCGCCGCATTTGTGGGCGTAAATGGCAAGCTCCGTGTGGTTGAGCCGCAGCTGCTCCATGCCGATCTGGTTGAGGTTCCCGCCGAGGCGCACAGTTTCGCCCGCGGGCAAAAACCGGTCGCGGCTGGCGACGATCAGGTGCGCGTTTTCGGGCAAACGCGCGCTGATGCGGCAGATGAAGCGGACGGCTCGCTCATCGCGCAGGAGATGAAAATCGTCCAGAAACAGATAATACTGCGCCTTCCCGGCGGCAAACGTCCGGCAGAGCTCCTCCATCACGCGCCCGGCACTGGCCTCGTCGCCCGGAAAGTCGAAGGCGTCGAGAAGCGTCAGCCCTGCGTATCGGAACGCGCTTTGCGCGCTGCGCCACAAGATGGGGATGCTTCCCGAGTAGATGCTCATGCGGATGGCGACGGCCTTGCCGGTCTTCTCCTTTTCGGCGAGAAACCAGTTGATGGCCGTCGTCTTGCCATAGCCCATCGGGGCGACCACGGTTGTGAGCGCGCAGCGCGCGATCGGGCGCAGGCACTCCTGGACGCGCTCGGAAATATAGATGGTGTTGAAGCTCGGCTTGCGCTTGGGCATAGTGTCCTCTTTCTTCCGCGTTCGCGGCGCTGCTTTTTCTTTATTGTATCACACCCCGCGCCGCCTGTCATCCCCGCCGTGTGTCATGGGGCAAGCCGATTCGCCTCCGCTCCTCCGGATTTTTTGGAGATTTCCCGGTTATGCGTAGGGGCCGATGCCCACATCGGCCCGGCGGATTGCACCGTTTTTCAGAAAATTTTTGGCGAATTCGTTGATGCCAAATGGGGCGATGTGGGCATCGCCCCCTACGCAAAAATCGGAAGCAGGCAGATTTTTAGAGGCAGCTCTGGAGCAGCTCGTAGATCTTCTGGGCGTGGCGGCACTCGTCGAGTGCGATCTCGCGCAGCGTGCAGGCTCTGGCTCCGGCGAGCGGAGCAAGGGCTTCATAGTGCTCCCGCGCGGCAAGCTCTGCCTGATATTGCTTGCGAAGCGTCTCGGCGTTGCAGGTGATGCAGGGGTTTTCCGGCTTTTTGGGGCAGACCTTTTTGCCCGTCAGAAGAAAATACATCGCCGAGAGCTCCTTTGCGTGGCGGCGTTCGTCCTGCGCGAGCGCCCGGAGCGTTTTCTGTGCGCAGCCGGACATGCGCGCGGCCAGGCACTGATAGGTGACCGCGTCCAGCATTTCATACTCGATGCTTGACAGCAGCTGCTCGGGCGTGATGGCCGCGGGGTTTTCCGCCTGCGCGCCGGTTCTCGCGGGCGGATTTGCGGATGTACTCTGTGCGCCGGTCTGCGCCGCCATGACGCGGCTCCAGACATTCTGCGCCTGTTTGCAGTCAATTGGATTCATGGGATCCCTCCTTCCGTCCATTTTATGCCGCGCCGGTATGCAGGGGTTCCCCGATGGGTAGAATTGCTTCAAAAAAATACCGGGAACGGCGTGAAATTTGGGCGAAAAAATCTTGTAATTGCGGATTCCCTGTGTTAAAATACGTGTTTGTTAGATTATTTTCGCAGAAAAGAAAGGGGCGCAGGATATGACGCAGGACAAGCTTCGGAACATTGCGATCATCGCGCACGTTGACCACGGCAAGACGACCCTGGTCGATCAGATGTTAAAGCAGGGCGGCGTTTACCGCGAAAATCAGGTGGTGGCAGACAGAGTCATGGACTCGGGCGATCTCGAGCGCGAGCGCGGCATCACGATTCTGGCGAAGAATACCGCCGTACACTATAAAGATTACAAGATCAACATTGTCGACACCCCGGGTCACGCCGATTTTTCCGGCGAGGTCGAGCGGATTTTAAAGATGGTCGACGGCGTTCTGCTGCTGGTCGACGCGGCCGAAGGCCCCATGCCGCAGACGCGGTTCGTGCTGCAAAAGGCGCTGGAGCTGGGTCACAAGGTCATTGTGGTCGTGAATAAAATCGACCGCCCGGATGCGCGCGTGCACGAGGTCATCGACGAGGTGCTGGAGCTTCTGCTCGACCTCAACGCGACGGAGGAGCAGTTCGAGTCTCCCACGCTCTTCTGCTCGGCGCGGCGCGGCATTGCGTCCTACAGCCCGGACGAAGAGGGAACCGACCTCACCCCGCTGTTTGAGACGATCGTCAACTACATCGATCCTCCCAAGGGCGACCGCGAGGGCGCGCTGCAGGTGCTCGTCTCGTCGATCGACTACAATGAGTTTGTCGGCAGAATCGGCATCGGCCGCATCGAGCGCGGCACCGTGCGGCAGAACCAGGAGGTCATCGTCTGCGACTACCATGATCCCTCGATCAAGGAAAAGCAGAAGATTGTCACGCTCTATGAGTTCACCGGCCTTGGCAGAAGCCCCATTCAAGAGGCCAGCGCGGGCGAAATCGTCGCCTTCTCCGGCATTTCGGATATCACCATCGGGCGCACGCTCTGTGTGGCGGACGCGGTCGAGCCGCTGCCGTTCGTGAAGATCTCCGACCCGACGATCGAAATGACGTTCTCCATCAACGATTCGCCGTTCGCGGGCCGAGAGGGCAAATACGTCACCTCCCGCAACCTGCGCGACCGTTTGCAGCGCGAGCTTTTGAAGGACGTGTCGCTTCATGTCAAGGAGGTCGGCACGGACTCGTTTAATGTCGCCGGACGCGGCGAAATGCACCTTTCGATTCTCATCGAGACGATGCGCCGCGAGGGCTACGAGTTCCAGGTTTCCACGCCGCACGTTCTGAACAAGGAAATCGACGGCAAGCTCTGCGAGCCCATTGAGCGCATGGTTGCAGACGTTCCCGAAAATTCCGTCGGCTCGGTCATTGACAAGATGGCGCAGCGCAAGGGCGATCTCATCTCCATGACCCCGATCGGAAGCCGGATGCGGCTGGAGTTCCTTGTCCCGACGAGAGGCCTGTTTGGCTACCGCAACGAATTTTTGACCGACACACGCGGCGAGGGCATCATGGCCTCCACGCTGGAAACCTATCAGCCGGTCAAGGGCGAAATTGAGCGCCGGTTAACGGGCTCTCTGGTCGCATTCGAAACAGGCGAGGCCTGCGCCTATGGTTTAGGCAACGTGCAGGATCGCGGCACGCTCTTCATCGCCCCGGGCACGGATGTATACGCCGGTATGATCGTCGGCCAGTGCAACCGCAACGAGGACATGTCCGTCAACGTCTGCAAGAAAAAGCAGCTGACCAACATGCGCGCGGCGGGCTCGGACGAGGCGATCCGTCTTGCGCCGCCGAAGGTTCTGTCTCTGGAGCAGTGCATGGAGTATCTCGCGGACGACGAACTGCTTGAGGTCACGCCCAAGAGCCTTCGCATGCGCAAGCGCATCCTCGACCACTCGGCACGTATGCGCGCCGCCTCCAAGGCAAAGTCTTAACTAACTGTCAAAAAAGCTGTCGCTTTCTTGACAGAGGGGATTGCACCTCGACTGCGCGCAGAATTTTTGCCCCAATGGGGCAAAAATTCCACACTTGCGAGGTGAGCAGTATGTTTCCGGTCGGCAAAGCCGCCGGATAACATGGATTTACATTTTATTTTGCGTCTGCGGGCGCAAAACTCTACGAGGTTTTTAACGTACGAAAGCGCCGGTTGACAATGTCAACCGGCGCTTCTGGTATTTTGGGAATTAGTCGAACACGACATCGAGTGCTTTGCAGACGGCTGCGCAGCGCGGGCAGAGGTCGTGCTCGTCGGCCTGCGTGGAATGCATCCAGCAGCGCAGGCATTTCTTGCCGGTGGCCTCGGTGACGGTGACGGTGAGGCCGGGGAAGTTCGCTCCCGCGCCCACGACCGCGCCCTCAGGCGCTTTTTCTTCGGTCACGGCGACATTGGAGACAATGAACAGCTCAGCAAGGTTCATGCCGGAAATCGCCTTCACAGCCTCGGCGGCAGCTGCGTCCACTGCGGTGAGCGCCACGTGCGCCTCTAAGGACTTACCGATGCGCTTGTCGGCTCTCGCCGTTTCGAGAACGCCATTCACATCCGAACGAACCTTGAACGCAGTCTCCCACTTGGCCATTTCTTCCTCGGAAAGCGCGTACGCGGTGTACGGCTTCGACATCTGGTTAAAGAGCACGTTTCTCGCGTCGTCCTCCGCGCGGTGCGGCATCTGGAGCCAGATCTCGTCGCACGTGAACGCCAGGATCGGCGCGAAGACCTTGGTCATGGCGTCCAGAATCATCCACAGCGCGCTCTGCGCGGACTTGCGAACCGCGGAATCCTTGCCGTCGCAGTAGAGATGATCCTTGATGATGTCGAGATACAGGCTCGAGAGCGTCACGACGCAGAAGTCGTTCACGGAGTGAGAGACGGTCAGGAACTCATAGTCCTGATATGCGGCCTCGCACTTGACGAGAAGCTCATTGAGCTTCGTGATCGCCCAACGGTCAAGCTCCGACATGGCCTCGGGCGCAGTCAGGTTGTTGGGGTCGAAGTCCGTCAGGTTATCGAGGCAGAACTTCGCGGTGTTGCGGAACTTGAGGTAGTTCTGGCTGATCTGCTTGAAGATCGCGTCCGAGCATCTCACGTCCACATGGTAGTCGGCCGAGCCCGCCCACAGACGGCAGATGTCCGCGCCGTACTTCTTGAACACGTCCGCCGGGTCAACGCCGTTGCCGAGCGACTTGTGCATGGCCTTGCCCTCGCCGTCGACCGTCCAGCCGTGGGTGACGCACTCTTTAAACGGTGCCCCTTTCCCAAGCGCACCGACCGCCGTCAGAAGCGACGACTGGAACCAGCCGCGGTACTGATCCAGACCCTCGAGGTAAACCGTCGCCGGCCAGAAGCCCTGATCTTTCTGCATGGAGGCAAAGTGCGTCGAGCCCGAGTCGAACCAGCCGTCGAGCGTGTCGGTTTCCTTGTCAAAATGCTTGCCGCCGCAGTGCGGGCAGGTGAAGCCTTCGGGAACGAGCTCGTCAGCTTCCTTTTCGAACCAGACGTTCGAGCCGAATTCACCGAAGAGCTTCGAAATTTTCGCGATCGTTTCGTCCGTGCAGATGGGCTTGCCGCAGTCCTTGCAGTAGAACACGGGAATCGGCAGACCCCAGCGGCGCTGACGGGAGATGCACCAGTCGTTGCGCTCGCGGATCATGGACTTCATGCGGTCAATGCCCCACGCGGGCAGCCAGCGCACATCGTCGCACGCGGCGCAGGCCTCGTCCTTGAAGGACTCCACCGAGCAGAACCACTGCGGGGTTGCGCGGAAGATGATGGGCTTTTTGCAGCGCCAGCAGTGCGGGTACGAGTGGACGATTTCCTCGGAGGCGAACAGAACGCCCGATTCCTGCATGTCCTTGAGAATGACGGGGTTCGACTCGTCGACGATCATGCCGGCATATTTGCCCGCGTAGTCGGTGTGGCGTCCCTGATCGTCAACAGGAACGACCATGTCCATACCGTAGCGCTTGCAGGTCTGATAGTCGTCTGCGCCGAAGCCGGGTGCCGTGTGGACGCAGCCCGTGCCGGAGTCCATCGTGACGTAGTCGGCCAGAACCAGCCGGGAGGTCTTCGGAAGGAACGGGTGGCTTGCGAGCATGTTTTCATAGAAGCTGCCCGGATGGGATTCGACGACGGTATAATGCTCGACCTTACCGACGTTCATGACCTTCTCGCAGAGCGCTTCCGCGACGATATACATTTCGCCGTTATCCTCGTTCTTGACGATCACGTAGTTTTCCACCGGGTTCAGCGCAATCGCGAGGTTTCCGGGAAGCGTCCAGATCGTGGTCGTCCAGATCACGAAGTTGAGCTTCGACTGATCGAGGTGCGAGAGCTTTCCCAGATCGTCGTTCATCGGGAACTTGACGTACACGGTCGTGCAGGGGTCGTCCTGATATTCGATCTCGGCCTCAGCCAGCGCCGTCTCGTCGTGATAGCACCAGTAGACGGGCTTGAGTCCCTTGTAGATGTAGCCCTTTTTATACATCGCGCCGAAGACCTTGACCTCTTCTGCCTCAAAGCTGGGCGCCATCGTCTTATACGGATGCTCCCAGTCGGCAACGACGCCGAGGCGCTTGAATCCCTCCATCTGGACATCGATGTAGTGCTGCGCGAAGTCATGGCAGGCAGAGCGGAACTCCGGGATGGGCATCGCCTTGTGGTTCAGCTTGTTCTGCTTGATGATGGCGGACTCAATCGGCATGCCGTGGTTATCCCAGCCGGGGATATAGGGGGTGTAGTATCCGCGCATGGCCGCCGAGCGGTTGATGAAGTCCTTGATGCACTTGTTGAGCGCGTGACCCATGTGAAGCGCGCCGTTGGAGAACGGAGGGCCATCGTGCAGGGAGAACAGGGGCTTGCCGCTGTTCTTCTTGAGAAGCTCATTGTAAAGGTCGAGTTCTTCCCAGTGCTTGAGCATATCGGGCTCGCGCATCGGAAGGCCGCCTCGCATCGGGAAGCCGGACTTTGTCATGTTTAGCGTCTGTTTGTATTCCATCGTAACTCTATGCCTCCATGTGAAATCATGTTTTTTAACGGATTGAAAAATAAAAAAATCGCTCTGAGTCAGACTCAGGGCGAAAAACCGCGGTACCACCTGAATTCCCGAAGAAGCTTTCTTCGGACACTCTTCTTCTGTAACGGGAAGTCCCGTCCGCGCTTACTTCGGAAAACCTGTTCAGGCGGATGCTCCAAGGGGATATTCGGGGATTCCTGACCGCTGCCTTACACCAACCGGCAGCTCTCTGCGCGCGCTGGATACCCGTACTTGTCCTTATCAACGCAAAATATTCAGATACGGCTTTATCTTAGCCACTTCCGCCTGATTTGTCAAGGGCAAATCGTCTGTTTTGGCATATTTCCCGGTAAAATTCCACAAAAACGGGGCTTGATTTTTTCCGCGCCATCCGGTAGAATACAGAGCGCGGCGCGCTGCTCTCCGGCTGGTGCGCGGCAAACAAAATAACAGACAGTTCGTAACCATCCTGTCTCTAAACAAAACTAGGGATCGCCGCACAGGAAGCTGCTGCGGCGGGATGGGCGTATGGTATACGCTCATTTTTTGTCCCCAAAGAAAGGGAAATCGCATCATGAAGAAAATCACATCACGCCAGATCGCCCTCAACGGCCTTGTTGCGGGGCTCTATGCCGCCGTCACGATCCTGACGGCCTCGTTCGCCTACGGAAACATTCAGTTCCGGCTCGCGGAGGCGCTCTGCCCGCTGGTCGCTCTCGAGCCCTCGCTCACGATCGGCCTCACGCTCGGCTGCCTGATCGCGAACCTGTTTTCAACCGTCTCCGCGCTCGATATTGTAGTCGGCACGGCGGCGACGCTTCTTGGCTGCTTGCTGACCCGGTACGTCAGAAAAACGTGGCTTTTGCCGCTGCCGACGATTCTGTGCAATATGTTCCTGGTCGGCGCGATGCTCTCAGCAGTCCTCATGCCCGCGGCTGAATTTTTCAAGGGTCTTGCCGTTTTCGGCCTCGAGGTCGGCGCGGGAGAAGCGGTTGTTTTGTATCTGCTCGGCGTGCCGCTGTACCGGTTTATCCGCAAAACGGCGCTGATTGATAAGCTTCTCGGTCGGGCGTGATTGCAAAAATGCGCCGGATATGATACGATAGGGCAAACATCTGAAGGAGGCTTCGCCTTTGTTTTATCTGGCTCTTACGCTGTTTGCCGCCGCGATCGCCGCGGTCGATCAGCTGACAAAAATGTTGGCTTCCAAGTATCTTGTGGGAAACACGCTCGTGCTCATTCCGGGCTGGCTTCAGCTGCACTACATCACAAATGACGGCATGGCGCTGTCGCTGTTTCGCGGGGCGCGGTGGATGTTCATCGTGCTGACGGCGGTGTATCTGGGGCTGGTGATCTACGCCGTCGCCAAAAAGCTTATCTACAAAAAGCCCGAGCTCTGGTGTCTGGCCGCGATCACAGGCGGCGCGATCGGCAATCTCATCGACCGCGTGCAGACCGGTCTTGTCGTCGACATGATCGGCGTTCCGTGGTTCTCCACGTTCAACGTCGCGGACATTTTCATCACCTTCGGCGCGATCATCCTTGTTATCTACATTCTCACAAAGGACAAGGAATTTTTAGAGGACAAGCCCAAAAAGAAGGAGCAGCCCGATGACCCTGACGCTGGATAAATCGGGCGAACGACTCGAT
>CAKUNY010000040.1 GCA_934668605.1 uncultured Oscillospiraceae bacterium
TCCATCGCGCTGGTTCTGTTCCTGTTCATTCTGCTTCTGAACGCGACACTCAATTTCTTTTTAAAACGCGAGAAGGAGGATTGACATGCATACGAAAAAGCTTTCTTCCTCCCGCCGGACATATGTCGGCTGCATGAAAGCGCTCATGTACCTCTGCGCGGGGCTGACGGGCGCGCTGGTTCTGTTTCTGGTGGCTTATGTGCTCGTCAAGGGTCTTCCCAATATCACGTGGGAGCTTCTTTCCACGTCTCCGAGCTATCTTACCGATCGCATCGGCATTCTGCCCGACCTCATGAATACCATCTATGTCGTGCTGGCGACGATCGTTATCGTTCTGCCGCTGGGCGTCGGCGCAGCCATTTACCTCACGGAGTACGCGAAAAACAGGAAGCTCGTCGCCGTCATCGAATACGCCGCCGAAACCCTCTCCGGCATTCCCTCGATCATCTACGGTCTGGCCGGCATGCTGATCTTCTGCGAGGTGCTCGGGATGGGAACGTCTCTTCTCGCGGGCTCTTTGACGCTTGCCGTCATGAACCTGCCGACGATCCTGCGCACAACGCAGGAGAGCCTCAAGACCGTCCCCCAGAGCTACCGCGAAGGTGCGTTCGGCCTTGGCGCGGGAAAGTGGCGCGTGGTACGCACGGTCGTGCTTCCCGGCTGCGTTGACGGCGTCATTACGGGCTGCATTTTAAGTGTCGGCCGCATTTTAGGAGAATCCGCCGCACTGCTCTTTACCGCCGGCTTTGCTCACGCGCTGCATGGAATTTTTGACGGCTTATCGAGTCCCGGCGCAACGCTCACCGTCGCCCTTTACGTCTACGCAAAAGAAGAGGGCGAGTTTGAGGTGGCCTTCGCCATCGCGGCGATCCTGATGCTCCTGACGCTCGCCATCAATCTTGCCGCCGAGCTCGTCTCCCGGCACTTCCAGAAGAAAAAAGCGCTCTGAGCGCACAAATTCAGAAATTGATTCCGCCGCTCTTGCCAATGCGGCAGATTTTTGACATAATAGAAGAAAGGAACGCAATATGCAAGCCATTTTATCCGCGCATGACTTGAACCTCTGGTACGGCGCGCATCAGGCGCTGCACAATATCAGCATCGACATTCCCGAAAGAAGTATCACCGCGCTCATTGGCCCGTCCGGCTGCGGCAAGTCCACCTTTTTAAAGACGCTCAACCGGATGAACGACCTCGTAGACGGGGTCAAGATCACGGGCGAGGTCACCTACGAGGGTGAAAACATCTACGATTCTTCGGTCGACGTGAACGAGCTTCGTAAAAGCATCGGCATGGTCTTCCAGAAGCCGAACCCCTTCCCCATGAGCATCTATGACAACATCGCCTACGGTCCGAGAACGCACGGCATCCGCAACAAGGCAAAGCTTGACGACATCGTAGAAAAATCCCTGCGCGGCGCGGCCATCTGGGACGAGGTCAAGGACCGGCTCAAGAAAAATGCGCTTGGTCTCTCCGGCGGTCAGCAGCAGAGGCTCTGCATCGCGCGGGCACTCGCCGTCGAGCCGAAGGTGCTTTTGATGGACGAGCCGACAAGCGCACTCGACCCCATTTCCACCTCCAAGATTGAAGACCTTGCCACGCAGCTGCGCGAGCAGTACACGATCGTCATCGTGACCCACAACATGCAGCAGGCCGTCCGTATTTCGGACACCACCGCGTTTTTCCTGCTCGGCGAGCTCGTGGAGTACGGCCAGACAGAGCAAATGTTCTCCCAGCCGCAGGACAAGCGCACCGAGGATTACATCACGGGGAGGTTTGGATGATGAGAAACCGGTTTGATGAACAGCTGAACGTACTCAACAGTGAAATGATCCGCATGGGCGCTCTATGCGAGGAGGTCATCGCGCTGGCCGCCAAGGCGCTTGGAGACGGCGACACGTCGCTCGCGAAAAAGGTTGCGCCGCTTGACGCGGAAATTGACGAAAAGGAGCGCTCGATTGAAACGCTCTGCCTGCGGCTTTTACTCCAGCAGCAGCCTGTCGCGCGCGATCTGCGCCAGATCTCGGCGGCCTTGAAAATGGTGACGGACATGGAGCGCATCGGCGATCAGGCCGAGGACATCGCGGAGATCGTTCTGTTTTTGAACGGCCGGCAGAGCGAACACGACGGCCTTCTTCAGCAGATGGCGCGCGCGGCCATCACGATGGTCACAAACAGCGTCGACGCGTTTGTGAAGCGTGATCTTCGCCTTGCCGAATGGGTCGAGCGCGCGGACGATACGGTCGACCAGTATTTTGACGAGGTCAAGCAATCTCTGATTGAAAAGATTTCCAAGCATCCGGAGGACGGGGCGTATTTCCTCGACTGCCTGATGATTGCCAAATACTTTGAACGCATCGCCGACCACGCGGTGAACATCGCCCAGTGGGTGGTCTTCTCGGTGACCGGCGTACACAAGGAGGGAGAAACATGATCTGGTGCGTGGAAGACGGCGCCAGCATCCGCGACATTGAGGTCTATGCCCTGCAATCGACCGGCTTTGAGGCCAGAGGCTTTGAGGACGGGCAGGCATTCTGGAACGCCTTGCAGGAGGAAATGCCCGAGCTTGTCGTGCTCGACGTGATGCTCCCAGGACTCGACGGCATCGAGCTTCTGCGCCGGATGAAGTCCTCCCCCGCTCTTTCCAGCATCCCCGTCGTCATGGCGACGGCCAAGGGCGCGGAATACGATAAAATTCAGGGTCTGGACTTGGGCGCGGACTACTATCTCACAAAGCCCTTCGGGGTCATGGAGCTTGTCTCCTGCGTGAAGGCGGTTCTCCGCCGCTGCCAGCCGCAAGCGCCTTCGCATCTCCTGCAAGACGGCAGCATTTCGCTCGACCTCGACGCGCATACCGTCACGGCAAATGGGCAGCGCGTGGAGCTCACATACAAGGAATTTGAGCTTCTGCGCCTGTTTTTGCAGCATCCCGGCATGGCCTTCACGCGCGACCAGCTCATGGAAAAGGTCTGGGGCACGGATTATTACGGCGAAACGCGCACCATTGACATGCACATCCGGACGCTGCGGCAGAAATTAGGTGCCTGCGGCGAGCACATTGCCACCGTACGCGGCGTGGGCTACCGATGGGAGGGCTCGAAATGACAAAGAAAATCTTCCGCTCAACGCTGCTTGTCGCCGTGTGCGCGCTTTTGGCAAGCCTCGTGCTCGTCATGGGCTGCCTGTACGATTACTTTGCAGGTCTCCAGTCCCAGGCGCTGCGCGATGAGCTGACCTTAGCGGCCTCCGGCGTATCGCAAAGCGGCGAAACATATCTTGATACCATCGACTCGAACCGCTACCGCCTGACTTGGATCGCGCCGGACGGCACGGTGCTCTACGATACGCAAGCAGACGCAAGCACGATGGAGAACCACGCCGCGCGCGAGGAAGTGCAGCAGGCGCTCACCACCGGCGAGGGCGAAAGCAGCCGGTATTCGCAGACGTTACTTGAAAAGACGATCTATGTCGCAAGAAGGCTTTCCGACGGGAGCGTGCTTCGCATCTGCGTCTCGCAGCAGACATTGGCTGTGCTGCTGCTCGGCATGCTCCAGCCGGTGCTGGTCATTTTGCTCGCCGCCGTGATTTTCAGCGCGCTTCTGGCGAAACGGCTCTCCCGCCGCATTGTCGAGCCGCTCAACGCCATCGATCTCGATCACCCGCTCGAGGCGAAGGCCTACGATGAGATTGCCCCGCTGCTCGGCCGGATCAACCGCCAGCACGAGCAGATCGACGATCAGCTCCGCGAGCTCCAGCGCAAGACCGACGAGTTCACACACATCACGCAGAGCATGCCCGAGGGCCTCGTACTGCTCGACAATAAGAGCGCCATCCTGAGCATCAACCCTTCGGCAAGTAAGCTTTTCAGCGCGCAAGCAGGCTGCGTCGGGCAGAATTTCCTGACGCTCGACCGGAGCACGGATGTGTCTCAGGCCATCGACCGCGCGCGCGAAACGGGTCACAGCGAGACCCGCGTCGAGCTTTCCGGGCGCATCTATCAGTTCGATATCAGCCGCATCGAATCTGCGGGCGAAAAAATCGGAGCCGTTCTTCTTTGCTTCGACATTACCGAGCGCGAAACCGCCGAGCAGGCGCGCCGCGAATTTACCGCGAACGTGTCGCACGAGCTCAAAACGCCGCTTCAGGGCATCATCGGAAGCGCGGAGCTCATTGAAAACGGCATGGTAAAGCCCGAGGATATGCCGCGCTTCATCGGCCACATCCGTACAGAAGCGCAGCGTCTGGTTGCGCTGATCGCCGACATCATCCGTCTGTCACAGCTAGACGAGGGCGTGGAGATGCCGAAGGAAAATGTGGAGCTGTTGTCGCTTGCGGGCGAGGTCGCGGAAGATCTCCGCGCGGCGGCAGACAAGGCCTCCGTCACTATCACGACCGACGGCCAGAGCAGCGTCGTCTTCGGCGTGCGAAGGCTTTTATATGAGATGCTTTACAATCTCTGCGACAATGCCATCAAATACAACCGCCCCGGCGGAAGCGTCCGCATCCATGTTGAAAACCGCGAGCAGGAAGCCGCCATCTCGGTTCTTGATACCGGCATCGGCATTGCGCCCGAGCACCAGAGCCGGATCTTTGAGCGCTTCTACCGCGTCGACAAGAGCCACTCCAAGGCCTCCGGCGGCACGGGACTCGGCCTTTCGATCGTCAAGCACGCCGCCATGTATCACGGCGGCAAGGTTGCCCTCGAGAGTGAACCCGGCCGCGGCACCGAGATCCGCGTCACGCTTCCCAAGGAGCGCTGAGCCCCTTCAAATCAAATCCCGCGAGCTGTAAAATTTGCAGTTCGCGGGAGTTTTTGCGATTTTACATAGATTTTACGATTTTACGCTTCCCTGTTTTACAAATCTCTGGTATCATGCAAACTGTAAAGAGAAAGAAAACTTATAAAACAAAAACGAAAATTTGAAGGAGGAATGATATGGATAACATGAATTTAGAAAACAAGGAAGCATTGCAGCAGAAGCTGGAAGCGCTGCGCGCGAAGGAAGGCTTCATCTGCGACATGGACGGCGTGATCTATCACGGGAACCGGCTTCTGCCGGGGGTCAAGGAATTTGTCGACTGGCTGTATCGGGAGAACAAGCACTTCCTGTTCCTGACGAACTCGTCGGAGCGCTCTCCGAAGGAATTGCAGCAGAAGCTCGGGCGTATGGGTTTGGATGTGGACGAGAGCCACTTCTACACAAGCGCACTGGCAACGGCCAGATTCATCAGCTCGCAGGCGCCCGGATGCAGCGCATATGTCATCGGCGGCGCGGGACTGATCATGGCGCTTCATGACGAGGGCATTACGATGAACGACGTCGACCCCGACTATGTCATCATCGGCGAAGGAAATTCGTACAATTACGAAAACATTCTCAAGGCCGTGCGGCTGGTGCTCAAGGGCGCGAAGCTCATCGGCACGAACAGCGACCTCACGGGGCCTGCCGAAGAGGGCATTATTCCGGCCTGCCGGGCGATGATCGCACCGATCGAGATGGCAACCGGACAGACGGCCTACTTTGTAGGAAAGCCGAACCCCCTCATGATGCGCACGGGTCTTCGGATTCTCGGCGTTCACTCGGAGGACGCGGTCATGATCGGCGACCGCATGGACACCGACATGGTAGCGGGCATTGAAACAGGTCTTTACACGACGCTGGTGCTCTCGGGCGTGACCGACCGGGCAGACATCAGGAAGTTCCCGTACCGGCCGCAGCTGGTTTTGAACGGTGTCGGCGATATCCCGCCCGCGGAAGCAAAGTAATCCAAACGAAACACAGAATCAAATCAAAGAAAAAGCCTGAGGTGTTGCGCCTGCAGGCGTGTTTTTGCATATTCAAATAACTTTTTTCCCGGAATATTTTGTTAAGTTCTACGAAAATCCACGCAATTCAAACATTTAACGTCCGCAAAACTTGCCATGCCGCCGGCTGCGTATTATAATTGCGAAAGTAAAAGCTTTGCCCGCGCGGTTTTCCCCCGGGCGAATGGAGGTATTACGATGGAACAGCTCTATCACTTTTCCGCGCCCGGCCGCACCGAGATCAGCGGCAACCATACCGACCATCAGCATGGCTGCGTGCTGGCTGCCGCGGTCGACATGCAGACGGAAGCGGAGGTGCGCCTGAACGGCACGCGCCTGATTTTGATCGACTCCGAGGGCTTCGCGCCGGTGACAATCGACCTCGACGATCTGTCTGTCCACGAAAGCGAAAAGAATACGACGGCGTCTCTTGTGCGCGGCGTTGCGGCGGCATTTCAGGCGCGCGGCTGCAAGCTCCACGGCTTCGACGCAAAGGTAACGTCTACGGTGCTCCCCGGCTCGGGACTCTCGAGCTCCGCGGCCTTCGAGGTGCTCATCGGCAGAATTCTAAACGGCCTGTTCTTTGAGAACAAGCTCTCCCCCATTGAGATCGCGCAGATCGGCCAGTACGCCGAAAACGTCTACTTTGGAAAGCCCTCGGGGCTCATGGACCAGATGGCGTCCTCGGTCGGCGGCCTCGTGTTCATCGATTTTGCAGACCCCAAAAAGCCCATCGTCGAAAAAGTCGACTACGATTTTGCCCACTGCGGGTACACGCTCTGCATCATTGACTCCCACGCAAGCCACGCGGATCTGACCGATGAGTACGCGGCCATCCCGAACGAGCTCAAGACCGTCTCGGCCTATTTTGGAAAAGAGACGCTCCACGATGTCGACGAAGCGGCATTCTATGATGCCCTGCCGGAGCTGAGAGCTGCATGCGGCGACCGCGCCGTCCTGCGCGCGATGCATGTTTTTGACGAAAACCGCCGCGTCCGGCTTCAGGTGCGCACGCTGCGAAGCGACAATTTTGATGCGTTTTTGACCTACGTCAACGACTCCGGCCGTTCGTCGTGGGTGAAGCTCCAGAACGTCACGCCGCTTGGCGCGGCGGAGCATCAGGACATGGCCTTTACGCTCGCGCTTTGCAAAAAGCTTCTAAGCGGCGAGGGCGCTGTCCGCGTTCATGGCGGCGGCTTTGCCGGTACGGCGCTGGCCTTCGTCCCCAACGACCGCTTCGAAGCGTTCCGCGAGGACATCGAGAAGGCGCTCGGCGAGGGCTCCTGCCATCCGCTCAAAATCAAAGAATAAGCAAAACGAACCGCGTTCACAAATCGGAACGCGGTTCGTTTTTTCTTTGTTGAAGGGATTGGGGAAACCTCCCGCTTCTGCGTAGGGGTCGATGCCCACATCGACCCGGCACGTAAATCCATTTTTATGGGAATCCTCGGCGAATCCGATGGTACCCCTGGGGCGATGTAGGCATCGCCCCCTACGCAAATTTGGAACGTCTGCAAAATCTCAGAAAAAGAACTTCCGGTGCAGAGACTTCCGAAGGGGCTTACAGATGGCAATGATCAGCAGCATACCGCCCAGGATCACGCCCGCGGCTAAGGGGTACAGCGACCAGAAGAGCACCGTGTGGATCTGGAACGTCACATTGAGCAAAAACTCAATGAGCACCGCAAGGCCGCCCGATAAGATGAGCGCGCCGCCGAAAATATACAGATACCCCGCGCGGACATAGCGCACCAGCGCCACAACCGCCGTTAAAAGCAGGCCGATCGCCCCCGTGACCGGGAAGGCGAACGACAAGAACCAGCCGCCCTTCGTCGCCAGATCGATATACAGAAGATACAGCCCGATGGCCGCAAAGTCGACCGGCACGAAAATGACCGGGTTCGGCCGCTTGAACCACATCGGCAACACGATCAGCACGTACAATAGCCCGATCGCGCCCGAGGCGTAGCCCGACCAGACGATCCCGCCGTTGATGCGCCAGTCGCACAGCAGGCAGATGACCGCCGGCAGAAGCGCCAGCATGGTCATGACGAACAAAATCCCCGAGCGGTTCACGTCCTCCGGCTTCACATGATGATCGGGCGGATAGGGCGCGTCCGCCTGCGGTCTTGAAAGATCGGGGTGGAACACCCGCGTTCCGCACAGCGGGCAGACCGTCTCGCTTCCCGCGAGCTCCACGCCGCAATTGACACAATACATAATCCCAGTTCCTTTCTATCTCAGGCAGCGCCGCATGATGGATGGCGCTGTCTTCCTTTATCGTGCGTTGCTCTCGACCGTCACATGCAGGCCGAGGCTGTGGAGCACGCGGTAAAAATGCAGCTCCAGCTCCGGCTCTTTGATGTTGCGCACGCAGCTGACATACACCGTATCGCCCCAGGTCACGACCCCGCAGTTGTGCGGCGCGTTGGCCTGCGGGCCAATGACAAAATCAAAGCGCTCGATATACGGGCGCATGACCTCCGGCACCTGCACGACGCCGAGGTTTGACATACACAAGCACGCCTTGCACTCGCCCACCGCGTTGAAGGCCGCCTTCATGGCGATATTTTTGATGAAAAGCGGCATCACGCGCAGCACGGGCGATTTTTCGCTTGCCACGTTTGTCGCGATTTTCGCGCGCATCGTCTTCGCGTCGTTGCCGAGCCCCATCGTGTAATGCACGAGCCGGCAGATCTCATCGAACGTATAGGCGCCCAATCTCGGGTCAATTTCCGCGTTTACATAGGACGCGAAGTTTCGCAGCGTGTGGCTCGGGAAGAGCTTTCTGAGGTTCACCGGAACTGTCACCTTCACAGGCTTTCTGCGCCGCCGGATGGGCACCTTCTCTGCCTGCAAATGGTCTAACGCCTGCATCATCGCCGCGCATAAAAGCTCCGTCACCGTGACCCCGTGCGCCTTCGCGCAGGCCTTGACCTCCGGGACGCGGAGCATCATCGTGACGAGGTTCACATACCCATCGGGCTCCGGCGTGCCGCTCAGGTGCCAGGCGGTAGCCTCTTTGCGGCTGGCCTTCACATCACCCGCGTACCGCAAGAAGCTGTCTTCGAGCTCTTCTTCGTCGGGCTCCTCGAGTCTGCCGAGAACGCCGCATTCCGCCGGAACGTTCAGCGCATATTTTTCGCTTAAATACTCGGCCAGCAGCGTCTTTAAAAAGATGAGCCCGCCCGTGCCGTCGGTGACGGCGTGGAAAAACTCGACAGCCATCCGGTTTTTATATACCAGCACGCGGAATGCGCATTTTCTGACGCTGTCAAACGGCACATGCTGAAGCGGGCAGCTTTTCTCCTCCTGAATATCCGGCGCTTTGGGGATCTGCTCTAAATAATACCAGAACGCGCCCCGGCGCAGGCGAACGGCGATGGACGGAAAGCGCCGCACCGTCACATCCAGCGCCGCGCGCAGGGTCGGAAGGTCGATAGGCTCGGTGAGCGTGGCGGAGAGCCGGAAGTAATTGGTCCATGTGCGCCGCTTGGCCGCCGGATAAATCTTCGCCGCGTTGTCGAGCTTCATCCAGCGAAGGCTCTTGGCGGGCGAGAGCGTTTTGTCCAAAAAGTGATTGATGGACTGGAAATCGTCCTGCATGTTTTCGGCGAGGCAGTATAACACATACGCGTGCCAGCGCTCGGGGGCGATGTGGAGCTTGCTTTTGCAGCCCGCGTCCAGGAGCTTCTGGTGGAGCCGTCTCGCGTCGTCCAGCAGAATTTCGTCTCCGCCCGCGAAAAGTAAGGACGGCGGCAGGTCTTTCAAATCGCCAAAGAGCGGCGAGCAGAGGGGATCTTTTGCGTTTTCCGTGTAGCAGGCCGAATAAAAGTCCAGCAGCTCTTTTGACAGCGACGGGTCATTGTCCCGGTTCTCATCGAACGTCTCGCCGGACTGCGTCAGATCTGCCCACGGGGAAATGGCGATGATCCCGCACGGAAGCGGCAGCTTCAGCTGCTTAAGACGCAGGCACAGCGCGTAGCAGAGTCCGCCGCCCGCCGATTCGCCGCAGAGCAGGATCTGGTTCGGGCCGTAGCCCTTGGAAAGAAGGTACTGATAGCTCACCACCGCGTCGTCCAGCGCCGCCGGGAACCGGTTTTCGGGTGCCAGGCGATACGCCGCGCAGAACACGCGCACACCGCACTCGTCCGCCAGCGTTGCGGCAAAGCCCTTGGCATAGTCCAGATTGCCGCACGTGTAGCCGCCGCCATGCAGATACAAAACGACGCCCGTGCGCCGTTTGTCCTTCGGCATGAGCCACGCGCCCTGAAAGCCGCCGAAATCGTGCTCGCGGACATAGACCTCCCGCTTGTGAATGGCCGTCATCAGCTCGCCGAGCTTGTCCTGCCCCTTGCGGGTGACCTCGAGCGAGCAGTTGGCGACGAAGGGCTTGAAAAAATTCAGCTGGGCGCGAACCAGTTTTGCGTGCAGCTCCATGAAAAACCGTTCCTTTCTGTGTGTCGCCGTTTCCGGCGTTGAATGTATATTATAGCATTCCCCGTATCCGTTGGCAAGCCCACCGGAACGTACTCTGCCGGATTCCACCGGGCACCTCCGAATCTATTCGTAGGGGGCGATGCCCACATCGCCCCGGCATGTAAACCCGATTTTACGGAAATCCCCGGCGAATTCGATAGTTCCCAATGGGGCGATGTGGGCATCGCCCCCTACGGCAAATCTGGTACGCTTTATAAAATCCGATGCTTTGGCACACAAAGGGCAGGAAACAGTGTTTCCTGCCCTCAGTAGCTTTCGCTATTTTATATGCGCAAATACGCTGCGCGCCCGTCAGGTCTTTTTCGACCATGTGCTCGGCAGCAGAAGAACGAGCATGGGGTAAATCTCGAGCCGTCCGAAGAGCATATCGAGGCACAGAACGGCCTTGGCAAACGGGCTGAACATTGCGAAATTTCCCGCGGGGCCGACGAGGCCGAGGCCGGGGCCAATGTTATTGAACGTTGCCAGAACCGCCGTGATCGTCGTCGAGCCGTCGAAGCCGTCGAGCGAGACAAGAAGCACCGATACCATGCAGATGAGCACGTACAAAATGAGATACCCGCTCACCGCGCGCACCGTATCCTGCCCCACGGGCTTGCCGTCGATGCGCATGACCTTGACCGTGCGCGGACGAACGAGGCGCCGCACCTCGACCTGCGCCGCGCGGACTAAAATCACCAGCCGCGAGACTTTGAGGCCGCCGCCCGTCGAGCCCGCCGACGCGCCCACGATCATCAGAAACGCCAGAATCACGCGCGAAAACTCCGGCCAGAGGTCAAAGTTTTCCGTGCCGAAGCCGGTCGTCGTAATGACGGACGAGACAGAGAACGCCGCGTGGTGGATGGCCGCGTGAAAATTGGGATACATCGGAAGGATATTCACCGTGATCATCGCGATGGAGGCCAAAATAATGCCCACATACCAGCGAAGCTCCGTGTTTTTAAACGCGAGATCAAACTTTTTTTGCAACAGGAAGAAGTAGATCGAGAAGTTCACGCCGAACAGCGCCATGAAAACCGTCGTGACCGTCTGCAAATACGGGCTGTAGCTCGCGAACGAATCCGCCTTGATGGCAAAGCCGCCCGTACCCGCAGTCGCAAACGCGTTGCAGAGCGAGTCAAAAAGCGGCATGCCGCCGGCAAGATAAAACACCAGCTGCACGAGCGTGAGCGCAAAATAGATCGTATACAAAATCTTCGACGAGTCGACCATCCGGGGAACCATTTTGCCGACCGTCGGCCCCGGGCTCTCGGCGCGAAGCAAGTGAATGCCCTGCCCGCCCTCCATTTTCACAATGGCCAGCATGAACACCAGAATGCCCATGCCGCCCAGCCAGTGCGAAAAGCTCCGCCAGAGGAGCATGCAGCGGCTGAGCGCCTCAACGTTCGGCAGGATGCTCGAACCCGTCGTGGTAAAGCCCGAGATCATCTCGAACACCGCATCTAAGTAAAACGGGATTTCGCCCGAGAGCGTAAACGGCAGCGCGCCAACGAGTGACAGCACAATCCAGCCCAGCGCCACGGTGATGAGGCCTTCTTTTGCATAGATCGTCTTCGTCCGAGGCTTCGATAGCTTCATGGCCGCAAAGCCGCAGATCGCCGCCGCCAGCGCCGTATAGAAAAACCAGACGCCGGAAGGTTCGCGGTAGATGAGCGCCGCCGCGATGGGAAGCACCATGATGGCCGACTCGATGAGCAGAATCGCGCCCTGAATGTAAAGAATCATCCGTTTGTTCATGGCCTATCCTCTGCGCTTTTCGAGAATGTCGTCGAGCTCGTTGAGCCCCGTGACGCTTGTGACAACGACGACCGTGTCGCCCGGCTCGATCGTATCCTGGCCGCTGGGAATCAGAATCTTCCCGCCGCGGTTGATGCAGCCGATGAGAAGATTCTGACGGAGCCGGAGCGTTTGCAGCGGAATGCCGCAGACGGCGGAGCCTTCGGCCACACGGAACTCCAGCGCCTCCGCCTTGCCGCCGACGAGCTTGTAAAGCGTCTCGACATTCGAGCCCAGCGAGTTCTGCATGGAACGGGCGTACCGGCAGATGACGTTCGACGTGCTGAACCGGGGGTTAAAGACACTTCCCAAGTCCATCGTCTCGATGATCGACTGGAACGAGTACCGGTTGATCTTCGTGATGACCTTGACCTTCGGGAAGGTCTTGCGCACGTAGAGCCCCATCAGGACGTTTTCCTCGTCGATGCCTGTGAGCGCGGCGAATGCGTCCGTCTGGGCAATGCCGCACTCGCGGAGGAACCCTTCGTTCGTTCCGTCGCCATGCAGGATCTCGGCCTTGGGAAGCAGTGACGAGAGCTGCACGCACCGGTCATAGTTGACCTCCGTGATTTTGACTCCCACGCCGAGGTCTGTCAGCTGCTTGGCAAGATAATACGCGATGTGCCCGCCGCCGACAATTAGAACTGTCCGCACGCGCGAGGACGCGAGCCTGATCTGATGGAAGAACGCCTGCGCGTCGCGGATCGACGCGACAAACGAGATGCGGTCGCCTGCCTCCAGCCGGAACGAGCCCGAAGGAATATAGACCTCCTGCTCGCCGCGCTCGACCGCGCAGATAAGAATCTTGGCCTTTACGAGGTTCGGCAGCTCCATGAGCGTCTTGCCCGCGAGAATGGAGTCCTGCGGGATCTGCACCTTCAGAAGCTCCACATGGCCGTTTGCAAACGTATCTGTTTTGATGGCCGACGGAATGCGCAGTGTCCGGGCAATCTCAGTCGCGCACAGTAGCTCGGGGTTTACCGATAAGCTCAGCCCCAGATCATCTGAAATCAGCGATAATTCTCCGCTGTACTCGGGATTCCGGACACGGGCGATCGTGTGTCGCGCGCCGATTTTCTTCGCCACCAGGCAGCAAAGAAGGTTCAGCTCGTCCGACATCGTCACCGCGATGAGAAGGTCGGCCGAGTCCACGCCCGCCTCCATCTGCGTCGCGTACGTCGCGCCGTTTCCCTCGACGCACAGAATATCCAAGTCCTCGCTCGTCTGCTGCAAGGGCTCGCCGCTTCGGTCGATGATCGTAATTTCATGCCCCTCGCGAGACAGCTGCTCGGCAAGCGTGCTTCCGATCTTGCCGTCGCCGACAATCACAATTTTCATAGCAAGACTCCTGATTTCATCATTCGTTGATATTCTCATCTTAACACGTTCCGCCGGGAAAAGCAATTGCACGCCTGTAAAGAAAAAGCGCGCCGCGCAATTGACAAACAAAACCGCCGTGTGGTAGAATCTAAAATGATATGCAAAGGTGGAAGCGGCATGGACGCGTGGATGCTGGACAGACGGGTGCTCAGGAATGATCTTCTGGATATCTTCGCCGCGCTGGGCAATTTGCAGACGCAGTACGACTGGGTCATTACCGGTCACAGCATGTGGTATGGGAATAACTGCCCGGAGGATGTCCGCGCGCACTGGCAGTGGACAGGCCTTTTGATGAACGGACAGGAACTGGCGGAGCACCTTTCCGCAGGATACGTCTGGTTTCTGGAGGGCGCTGTTTTGTCGGCAGTCCCGCTCGGGACGCGTGTAGAAGATGTTGACCGGTACGAGCCCAGCTGGGAGGTCGATTTCCGCGCGCCGGAATACCGGTTCCAGACGCCTCTGACGAAGCTGGAGCTGATGCTCTTCGACGGCTACGCGTGGGTCATTGTCTGCGACGCGGCCTTTTCTGAAACTGTTCAAAGGCATCTTCCGCAAGCGCAGCCGCCGGACGCGTTTTTTGCCGGGCTTGGCTGACTTCTGCCGCGCATCGTATCGTCAGTTTGGTAAAAGCAGGCTCTCCTGTTTTTATAAACGCGGGTCAAGCGTTTCGCTCCGCCTCGGTTTCCTCACCGAGTCAAAATCAGAGGATCACAAAATAGCGGCAGGTGCCCCTGCCGTTCCTATCTGCGCCCGTGGTGGAATTGGCAGACACGATGGATTTAGGTGTCGTCACCTTGGTGAAAGGTTTTTGTTATGTGTTGACGCAGGATTTGTGTACCGTCGTTGACAAGCACTTGGAGGGAGACGCTTATGGCGCAAGCGGCATCAAAAGGAAACTGCTAT
>CAKUNY010000041.1 GCA_934668605.1 uncultured Oscillospiraceae bacterium
ACGTTAGCAGAAACCGGCATCGGAAGCTGTAAGATCGGCGCTTTTTCCTGCTCTTGGAGCAATGCGCCGATTTCCTGCGCGGTGATGTCTGTTTCTTTGTAGTCGGGATAGGTCTTTAAGAACCATTTCTTGGTCAGCGGATATTCACAGCCTTTGACTTTGGCAATGCGACGAACGGCGTTGTAGGCTTTGATTTTGTCTTCGCTGTTGGTCTGCGTCCGGATATAATCCAGCATCGTCTGGAATGTCAGCCCTTTGTAGGTCTTCTTGCCGGGCTTCTTCTGGATGTCCTTTTCGATAACGCAGAAATTTGGATGCACACACAAAAGCTCTGTCAGCACTCTATATTCCGAACTTTCCGGCTTGCGTGCCTTTTTGAGCGTCGTTGCACTCGCAACAATAGAAGACGTGGAAAAATCAATAACGAACAAATTCTTTGTATTCATAGTGAATACCTCCTTCGCGGTTTAGGTCGCGACCCTCTGCTTCCTTTTAAGTTATCAATGGCACTCCTCCTTTGCGGTTTTTGTGTTTCTGAATTTGTGGCTTTATTATAAAAGAAGTACTCTACCACATAACGGCAGAGTGCTTGAATTTGCCCGGATGGATTTTTCATGCCGGGATGATGCAAAGATGATGAAAGATGTTCAGAGTTGCTTCTGGATGATGGAAGATATTCAAAGATGCTCGAAGATGTAGAAAAGTCGTTCCAAGGTGTACTTTAATTCAGAACCCCATTGTTTCGTGAACAAATCATGTGATATAATGCCGTTGTAGTCAAAGCACAAGGCTCTTTTTGCTACGGATGTGTTTTCTAATATGCAGGAAATCAGGGTTCCTCGTCCGGACGTGCCCGCGAGTGTTTCAACACTCCACCTGTTGGTGGAGTGTCCGTGGAAATGATGGGTTTCCTCGGCATGGGCAATAACCCCATGGTCGGCGCAACGGTTGCCGTCGCGGTCGCAGTTGACGAAGCACTGAACAAGTAAGAATACGCAAAAACCTAGCATTTTCAATGAATTTGAAAAGCAGGTAGGAGTAGTAAATGGGGGATAGAAGAGGTTCATTCCTACATTATCCCTACACTACTCCTACACCGCATTCCTACACTCGATATCCTGCTGTAGATTCGTCTATGGCAGGATATTTTTATGCTTTGGTGGTCAGGACAGCGATGTTGCCCTTATTCCCAACTTCGAGATTCAGAGCAGCCGCGAGGTCACGCACTTTGATGTAGTTCGTTCCATCTTTCAAGATACGTTCTACAACGTGCGCTTTCCTATCGACGATGATTTTGCTCTTTTCGTTTTTGATACCGAATCACTTGCCTACGCAAGAGCGCACGGCGGCGAATATAAAGCGTAACAAAAAGCAGGGAACCGGAGAACCGGCTCCCTGTTTTTCTGTCAATCACGAATATTTTGGATTCTTCCCAGATCACCGCTGCAAAGGGCTTCCATGCTGCGGAAAATTTTATCCGCATCCCAGTTCCACCACTGGAGTTCCTCGAGATACGCGATGAGCTCGTCGGAAAAGCGTTTGCGGATGATCCGGCACGGATTGCCGCCCGCGACACTGTAGGCAGGAATATCGCTCGTGACGACAGAGTTTGCACCGATGATCGCGCCATCTCCGATATGTACGCCCGGAAGGACAGTCACGTTCTGGCCAATCCACACGTCGTTTCCGACGACTGTGTCGCCCTTGAACGGCAAATCGGAAAGCGACGGCGTGTGCGTTTCCCAGCCGCCTCCCATGATGTTGAAGGGATAGGTCGTGACGCTTTTCATGCGGTGGTTCGCGCCGTTCATGATGAACTCGATGCCCCGGGCGATGGCGCAGAATTTTCCGATGATGAGCTTGTCACCTAAAAATTCATAGTGGTGCGTGACGTGCGCTTCGAAGTTTTTCGCGCCCGCCGGGTCGTCATAATAGGTGTACGCGCCAACGCAGATGTTCGGCCGGGTAATGACGTTTTTGATGAAAACGACCTGCTTGATGGCAGGATTTGGGTAGATGCTGTCTGGATTCGGGCCTGTCATAAAAAACCTCCCATCGGGGAATTTCCTCCAGTATACCACAGGATTTTCCGTTTGCAAGCGCGCAGGATGCAAAACTGCCGCACCTCCATAGAAGAAGTGCGGCAGTCTTTTACTGCATGGAGCCAAGCGAATCGATCGCGGTTTCGGCTTCGCGCTTGATCGCATTGGCGGCCTTCTTGGTCTGCTTATAGACCTCGCTGTTTTTCGGCAGCATCATCGCGCCCAGCGCCCCGACCGCGACGCCCGCGCCCATCGTCAGAAAAAACGAACGTATCTGCATGAAAAAATCCCTCCCTTCGAGCTTAGTTTCCCCGGAACGGAAGGACTCATAAGCGGCAAATCCTGCGTTTTGTCTGTTCAGAACGCGAAATCTGTGATATACTGATAGACAGAAAAAAGGAGGTACGGCGAATGGCTGTCGATGTATTACAGGCGAAAATCAGAAAACTGAAAAACCCGACTATGGTCTGCATCTGCCCGACCATCCGGGAGCTTCCGCTGCACATCAAGGAGGATGCGCGGCACAAATACGGGCAGACGCTGCGCGCGGCGGCCGAAGCCTATCAGACATTCTCGTTCGGTATTTTAGACGCGCTCAAGGACACGGTTCCGGCGGTGAGCATTGTAAGCGGCGCGTTTTCCGCGCTGGGAGCAGACGGTGTGGCGGCGATGCAGGAGGTGCTTTCCTATGCGGCTTCACTTGGATATTATGTTTTGCTCGATCTCATGCGCGCAGACCTCGGCACGACGGCGGACGATCTTGCGAACGCGTGCTTTGGAAGGATTCAGGTGGGAGAAGAAAGCTTCACGCCCTACGCCTGCGACGGCGTTTTAATGAGCGGCTTTCTGGGAAGCGATGCGGTGATGCCGTTTGCAAAATTCTGCCGCGAGGGCAAAAACGTCTTCATCGTCTCCCGAAGCTCCAACAAATCCGCCCGGGAGGTACAGGATCTTCTTTCCGGCGACCGCGTGGTCTATCAGGTGATGGCAGACCTCGCCATGCGCTGGAGCACGGGGCTTTTCGGCGCGAACGGGTATTCGGAGATCGGCATTGCCGTCGGCGCGACGAACCGGCCGGTTTTGGAGACGCTGCGGCGCAAATACGACCGGCTGTTCTTCCTCGTCCCCGGCTACGGCGCGCAGGGCGCGGGCGCAAAGGACGCGCAGTTTGCATTTGACCGCATGGGACACGGCGCGGCCATCATGGCGGGCAGAAGCATTCTGTATGCGTTCCAGAAGCAGGACGGCGACGGGCAGGACTACCAGCAGGCAGCGCTCCAGGCAGCAGAAAAAATGAAAAAACAGATTTTGAGCTATATTACGGTGATGTAAATGACAACAGTTTATCTCGTGCGGCATGCGGAGGCCGAGGGAAACACCTACCGCCGCATGCACGGACACTACAATTCTCTGATCACACAAAACGGCCTGCGGCAGATCGAAGCCCTCCGGGCGGGCTTTGCGGAAATTCCGATCGACGCGTGCTTTGCAAGCGACCTTTTCAGAACCTGCAAGACCGCGCAGTCGGTCTATCTTTCCAAAAATCTTCCGCTGCAACCGGACAGGCGCTTTCGCGAGCTGAAAATCGGCCGCTGGGAGGATACGCCGTTTGGCTGGCTCGAGCACTTTGAAAAGCGGAACATCGATCTCTTCAACAACGACGAGCAGAACTGGCATGTTGAGGGCAGCGAAACGTTGGAGGAATGCGCGAACCGGTTTTTGCAGGGGCTCGACGAGGTTTCCGCGGCGAACGATGGAAAGACCATCGTCATTTTCACGCACTCGTGCGCGCTGCGCGCGATGCAGAAGCGGCTTTTGAAGCTGGACGATCTGGCGCTCTGCGAAAATACGGCCGTTTCGCGCCTTCGCTGGGAGGACGGCGCGGTGACGTTTGAGCTGCTCAACGACGCGTCGCATTTAACCCCGGAGATTTCGTCGGCGCAGCGGCAGAAACGGCTCAAGCAGGGCTCGCTCGACCGGGCGGACTACAGTCTCTGGTTC
Organism: uncultured Oscillospiraceae bacterium; assembly: GCA_934668605.1. Lineage (GTDB taxonomy): Bacteria > Bacillota > Clostridia > Oscillospirales > Oscillospiraceae > CAG-170. The sequence continues at coordinate 4,044 of CAKUNY010000041.1, forward strand.
GAGAAAGCTTCCGACGCGCCGGAAACGTATCTGGCAATGCTTCGGGACAAAACGGTTGGCCGGCTTGTGATAGGCGCGGGCGAAACAAAGGACACGGGCGTGATTCTGGATTTGGAGCTCGAAGCGCCGCACCGGGGCAGACGCTTCGGCCAGCAGCTTCTTGGGCAGGCCGTGTGTACGCTCAGACGGCGAGGCGTGAGGCGGCTTTTGACGACGGTTCCCGCGCAGAACACGGACGCGCTTCATTTCTTCCGGGAAAACGGCTTCGTACCGAAGGAGCATACGACCGGCGGCGAGCTTTTGGAACTGGACATCGAGGTTCGCCCGCTTCCGTAAATGAAAGGCAGCACCGCACAAATGCGTCGACGCGCTTCGTCGAAGGCTTCCTGCCGAATTGTGCGGCGCTGCCTGAAAACAGAAAATGCAGCGGCAGAGAAAGAATCTGCCGCTGCGTTTTTCCTTATTTGCCGCCCGCCATGCCGGTGCCGGAGGTGGTGCCGGTATAGGAGCCGGTTCCGTTCGCACTGCCGGTGCGGCCGGTTGTGGTGGTTGTGGTCGAGCGGGTCGTGCCGGTGCTCGGGTAGGCGCTGTAGGTTCCGTTGTACGAGCCATTGGTATACGTGCCGTTGTAGGTTCCGTTCGCGTCGTAGCCGTAGTGATAACCCGCGTAGCGGCCGTTGGTGCCGTTGACAGTGCCGTTTCTGGTGGTCGAGACATTGCTGTAGCCGCCCGCGTAGGGGTCGTCCATATACGCCGAAGCGCTGCATCCGGTGAAGACGGACGCGATGACGAGCGCGGCGAGCAGGAAAAGCGTCAATTTTTTCATAGCGTGTTCCTCCAATTTTCTTGCGGCGCATTGCTGCGCACGTGGTTTACGCGCTTAGTGTGAGCCGCGCGGAAAAGAATATGTACGTGTTTGCTTCCAAAAGCGGGCGCTTCATACAAAATCCGCCAATTTTTCAAAATTCCCGGAGGAAATATTGATTATTTTGCACTTGCCCTGTATAATGAAAGCAGAGGGAAGTTCAGAGTTGACGAATCAGGGCAGTTTTTGAGTTTGCAGGACTCATGGCTGCCTTTGTTTGCCAACCCAAAAAACAACAAAGGAGATCAATTATGAAAAAGCTGACCGTCAAAAAGGGAACCCAGTGCATGGCATGTCTCGAGTGCGTCCGCGCTTGCTCCGAGGCGTTCTACAAGGAATTCGACCCCGCAAAGGCCTGCCTCCAGATCATCGAGCGCAATGGCGCGGCCAAGCCTATGGTCTGCGTGCAGTGCGGCAAGTGTGCCGAAGCCTGCGAGCACGGCGCGATCACCCAGAACGCCAAGGGCGTCTACACGATCAACAAGAAGCTCTGCGTCGGCTGCGGCAAGTGCAAGGAAGCATGTCCGTTCGGCGTGCTGGTGAAGGTCGAAGAGGCTCCCAACGCCTCCAAGTGCATTGCCTGCGGTATCTGCGCCAAGGCATGTCCGATGGAGATCCTCGAGGTCGTCGAGAAGTAAAAACTACCAAGGTACATCGAATGCCCGCTGCGAAAGCAGCGGGCATTTTGCATGCGAGAGAATTATGCGGCGGAGTTTTCTTTGGACGGGAGTTGGGCGATGACGATGGCGATGAAGATGACGAGGCAGCCGAGAAGCTCTCTCGCGCTCAGCGCCTGATGCAGGATGATCCAGCCGAAGAGGACGGCGAAGACCGATTCCAGACTCAAGATCATGCTGGCAAGCGTAGGCGCGACGAGCTGCTGGCCGAGGATTTGCAGCGTATAGCCGACACCGCCGGAAAACACGCCCGCGTAGACGATCGGAAGCCACGCGCTCTCGATAGCCGCCCAGGAGGGCTTCTCCAAAAGGAGCGTGGGAAGAACGGAGATGGCGGAGGCGGTGAAGAACTGGGTGCACGCGAGGCGCACGCCGTCTAAATCATGGCACGCGCGGTCAATAAACAAAATGTGGCACGCGAAAAAGACCGCACACAGAAGCGTCAGCCAGTCGCCGGAATTCACCCCGGAAAGACCCTCGCCGCCCGCGCACAGAAGATAGAGCCCCGTAAGCGCGATGATCGCGCAGACCCAGTTCATGAGCTTTACGCGCAGCTTCACAAAAAGGCCGAGGAAGGGGACGAGGATGATATACATGGTGGTGATGAAGCCGGATTTTCCGACCGTTGTGTGGATGATACCGTATTGCTGGATGATGCTGGCCGTGCACAAAAGCGCGCCGCAGATCATGCCGCAAAGAAGCTGCCGCTTTGCCTGTGTTCCGGCCGGGCGGACGGAGATGCCCTTCCTGTCGCGCAGGGAAATGACCGGCAGGAGCACAAGGCCGGCGAGAAAGTATCGCGCTGCCTGCATGGTAAACGGGCCAATATAGTTCATGCCCTCGCTCTGGGCGACGAACGCCGCGCCCCAGACCATAGCGCAGAGCAGAAGCATGAGGCTGCCGCGGGTTTGCTGTTTCATGGAATCGTCTCCTTGTGTGAAAGAATCTGCAATTTAGCGGCATAATTATACAAAGCTCGACCCGCAAAAGCAAGCGCGCGCGCAAAAAACCGGCAGGTGGTTGTGAAGGCGCGCAAAATGTGGTAGACTATTTGTACAAGTATACCATACACGACAGGAGGAACCCCAGGTGGCAGAAAAAATTCGGTCGCGCGAGGAAATCGCGCGGGAAGATACATGGGCAATTGAGGACTTATACGCATCGAACGAGGCGTGGATGCAGGATCTGGAAAAGCTGAAAACGCTCGGCGCGAAGCTTCCGGAATATGCCGGGAAAATTTCCACAAGCGCGCAGGCGCTTCTGGAATATCAGAAGCTGGGAGAGGAGATTTCGGTGCTTCTTGACAGTCTGGCGAACTATGCCCAGCGCAAAAGCGACGAGGACACGAGAAACGCCGTCTATCAGGACTTGACCGGCAAGCTCACGAAGGTCTGGGTGCAGCTGGGCGCGGATACGGCCTTTGAGGTGCCGCAGCTGCTGTCGATCTCCGATGAGAAGATGGAGGAATTCTATGAGGAAGCGCCCGAGCTGAACCTCTATCGGCGGCACTTTGATTCCATCCGCCGCAAGCGCGCCCATATTTTATCGGAAAGCGAAGAAAAGCTTCTGGCGATGGCGGGCGAAATGGCAGGCACGCCGGAGGAGGTCTACTCGCTGTTCGCAGACGCCGATCTGACGTTCCGCCCGGCGCTGGACGCAAACGGCGAGGAGCACCAGATCACGCAGGGAAGCTACATCGCGGCGATGGAGTCGCCCGACCGGACGCTCCGCAAGAACGCGTTCGAGAGTTTGTACGCGGGCTTCGGTGCGTATAAAAACACAGTGGCTGCGATGCTCGCCGGGCAGGTCAAGCAGCTCGAGTTTTTTTCAAAGGCGCGCCATTATAGCTCCCCTCTGGAAGCATCCTTAGACGCGACCGAGGTTCCCGTCGGCGTGTACCACGAGCTCATTGAGGCCGTGCATCAGAATATGGAAAAGCTCCACCGGTATATGCGGCTTCGCAAGAAGCTGCTCGGTGTCGACGAGCTCCATATGTACGATCTGTATACGCCGCTCGTCGGCGCGTCAGAGGAGCGGATCCCGTTTGACGAGGCAAAGAGAACCGTTGCGCAGGCGCTGGGCGTGATGGGCGAGCGCTACGGGAAGATTTTGCAGGAGGGCTTTGACAGCCGTTGGATCGACGTGTATGAAAATACCGGAAAGCGCTCGGGCGCGTACTCGGCGGGCGCGCGCGTTCATCCCTACGTGCTTTTAAACTACACGGGGACGCTGGACAGCGAGTTCACGTTGGCGCACGAGATGGGGCACGCGATCCATTCGTATCTGTCCAACAAAACCCAGCCGATCGTGTACTCCGACTACGTGATTTTTGTGGCCGAGGTCGCATCGACCTGCAATGAGGCGCTTCTCATGCAGCATCTTCTCAAAACCACGACGGACAAAAAGCAGCGCGCCTATCTCATCAATCACTTCTTAGAGCAGTTCCGCACGACGCTCTACCGGCAGACGATGTTCGCCGAGTTCGAGCTCAAAATGGCGGAGCTGCGCAGCAATGGCGTGACGCTGACGGCGGACGTTCTGTGCGAGGAATACCGCAAGCTTAACACGCTCTATTATGGAGAAGACGTGGTGCTGGACGAGGAAATTGCGCTTGAGTGGGCGCGGATCCCGCATTTCTACTACAATTATTATGTTTTCCAGTACGCGACGGGCTACGCGGCGGCCATTGCGCTCTCGGAGGGTATTTTGAAAGAAGGCGAGCCTGCGGTCGAGCGGTATCTGGGCTTCCTCTGCGGCGGATGCAGCAAGAGTCCGATCGAGCTTTTAAAGGGCGCGGGCGTTGATATGACGACGGCGGAGCCGGTCAATCAGGCGCTCGAGCTGTTCTCGAAGCTGCTCGATGAAATGGAGGCGCTGACGGCGTAAATGGAAGAGCTTTTTCTGCCGGTGCTGCACAGCTTTGAAAACAACAACGTCTTCACCGGAAGCTACGGCGCGCTGCGTTTCAAGGTCACGCCAGCCATCACGATGAAAAACCCGAAGGAGGTCGACATGGAACAAAGCTCCATGCTCTGCGAGCTCTGGCACGGGCCATATTGCTACGAAAAAAGCGAGATGGAGGCGCAGGAGACGTTTCCCCTGAGCGAGGAAGGGAAGGAACACATGCGGCAGTTTTTGCTGTCGCACGTATAAAGCTGCACGGCGTAAGAAGTGTCCGGGAGAAAACCCGGGCATTTTTTACGCAAGGGGTTGTCCTTCCGGGGCGAACATGATAGAATGGGAAAAAGCCGCGGATGCGGCGGAAACGGGGGATATGCGGCATGGAGCGAACGAGTACGGTTTACAGAACCTATGTGGAGATTTTGAAGCGGGAGCTTGTGTGCGCGATGGGCTGCACGGAGCCGATCGCGATCGCGTACTGCGCGGCGGTAGCAAGGCGGGCGCTGGGCGCGCTGCCGTCTGAGATCGACGTTGCGGCGAGCGGCAATATCATCAAGAACGTCAAGAGCGTGATCGTGCCGAACACGGGCGGTTTGCGCGGCATCGAGGCGGCGGCTGCCATCGGCGCGCTGGCGGGCGACGCGGAGGCAGGCTTGCAGGTCGTGTCCCATGTGTCGCAGGAGGAAATTGCGGCGCTGCCCGGGTACATGGAACAAACGGCGTTTTCCGTCTCGGCGGCGGAATCGGAGTATCTTCTGGACATTGAAGTGACGGCGAGAGCAAACGGCCATTTTGCGACCGTGCGCGCCGTGCGGGAGCATACGAATATCGTTCTGGTGGAGACGGACGCGGGCGTCGTGTTTTCCAAAGACCCGGACGAGGAAACCGGCAGGGACGAAGCAGCGCCCGACTATACGCTTTTAAACGTTGCGGATATCTGCGAGTTTGCGGACACGTGCGAGTTAGAAGACGTAAAGCCGGTTCTGGAGCGGCAGCTTTCCTGCAACTGCGCGATCGCGGAGGAAGGCCTGCACGGCAATTACGGCGCGGGCATCGGGAGGGTGCTCCTGGCGGCGTATGGAGACGATGTGCGCACAAGAGCCCGAGCGTACGCGGCTGCGGCCTCGGACGCGCGGATGAACGGGTGCGACCTTCCCGTGGTCATCAACTCCGGCTCCGGCAATCAGGGCATTACGGCCTCGCTTCCCGTTTATATTTACGCAAAGGCGCTGGATGTGGGCGAGGAGAAGCTCTATAGAGCCCTTCTTGTCTCGAACCTCGTGACGCTCCACGAAAAGACCGGCATCGGAAGGCTCTCTGCCTACTGCGGCGCGGTCAGCGCAGGAGCGGGCGCGGGCGCCGGCATTGCGTATCTGCATGGCGGCGGCTGCCGGGAAATCTCCCACACGATCGTAAACGCCCTGGCGGTCACGTCCGGCATTGTCTGCGACGGCGCGAAATCCTCCTGCGCGGCCAAAATCGCGATGGCCGTCGAGGCGGGCATTCTGGGCTTTGAAATGTTCAACTGCGGCAAGCAGTTTTATGGCGGCGACGGGCTGGTTGCCAAGGGCGTTGAAAACTCGATCGCGAATTTCAGCCGCCTCGGCCGCGTCGGCATGCGAGAGACGGACAAGGAGATCATCCGCATGATGACGGAATAAACTTCAGCGTGTCAAAAAACCTCGTAGAGTTTCGCCCCACAGGGCGAAATAAAATTGAAATCCATGTTATCCGGCGGCTCCGCTGACCGGAAACATACTTCACACCTCGCAAGTGTGGAATTTTTGCCCCTTCGGGGCAAAAATTCTGCGCGCAGTCGAGGTGCAATCCCTTCTGTCAAAAAGCGATAGCTTTTTGACAGTCAGATGCGCCGGGGCGGCAGCTCCGGCGCTTTTGCATGCCGAGATTTCCAGAATGCTGCGAAAATTGTAACTTTTGTATCTGGAATGTATCTGAATGTTCACAAAAACTTCGGGAACTGCGCGCACTTTGGGGGTATGCTGATAAGCAGTATTTTGGGGAGTGTTCTTTTAATGGGCAGTCCCGCGCACAAAGGAGCAGGAAAAGATTCATGGAAGAAGTCAAGGAAGCTGCCGCCAAGCCCCGGCGGAGGAAAAAGAAGCTCAAAAAGGGCTGGATCGTACTGGCGGCTGTGGTTCTCGTCGTGGCGGGAAGCTTTTTGCTGCGGAAAAAGGGCGGCAATGAGCAAGCCGTTCTGGCCTCGGATACGCAGGTGCTTGCGTACACCGATCTGGAATCGAGCATCAGCGCGACCGGAACCGTAGAAAGCAGCGACACGACGAAGGTCTATTCGACCCTTGCCTATCAGGTCAAGAGCGTTCTGGTCGAGGTCGGCGATACGGTCAAGGAAGGAGATCTGCTGGCCGAGCTCGACGGGGAAGCGATCGAAAACCAGATCGCCACACAGAAAACCTCGATGGAGGTCGCCTCCGGCAGCGCGGGCGCGCAGGTGCAGAGTGCGTATGACGCGTACGATAACTTTAAGCAGGGCTTGGACGCGGGGCTCAACGCGAGTCTGATCGGCGCGCAGTCGCAGGTGGATAATGCCTACGACGCGTATGTGAAGGCCTCGAACGCATATGAGCGGTATCAGGAAAACGTGAATCTGGGCGAAAACACGCAGGTGCTCTCCGCGCAGTCTGCAAGAGACAATGCCGCCACCGCGCTCGACAACGCGGAAACGGCGCTCGATACGGCAAACAGTGCGTACAAGTCGGCGGTAGAAGCAAACGATACGCTTCCGGAGCTGAACAGTCAGATCGAACAGGACAAGCAGCGCAAGCAGGAACTCGAGGACGCAGGCGAGCAGCTGTCGGTCGAATACATTACGCTTGTGGTAGAGCTCGATACGCTTCAAAAGCAGGTGCAGACGATCGCGTCCAGCTATGAATCGGCCAAACAGGGGCGCGAGAGCGCAAGGCAGGCTGTCGATTCGGCGCAGTCGGCGTATGACATTGCGCAGGCGACGTATAACGCGGCGCTTCGCGGCGAGGATCAGGCCTTGAGCGACTATGCCGACGCGGTCGACAGCGCGTGGCGCGCGTATCAGACGGCGCTGACGAGCCTGGACTCGACGAAAAAGGGCACGGAAGATCAATTGGAAGCGTATTCCGATACGCTGGCCTCGGCCAACGCGGGCGCAAACACGGCGGTCACGGAGGAATCGCTCCGGCAGCTCGGCAAAACGCTGGACGACACGAAGATCACCGCGCCCGTTTCCGGCACCGTGACGGCGGTCTATGCAACGGTCGGCTCAAGCGGCTCAGGGCTTTTGTTCGTGATCGAAGATACCGACCATCTCGTCGTGTCCACGAGCGTCAAGGGCTACGATCTCGGCGACGTGAAGACGGGCATGACAGTTGAAATCAAGTCCGACGCGACGGGAGACACGGTCATTCCCGGAACGCTAACAACGATCGCGCCCACGGCGAAAAAGAACCAGCTGGGCGATACCGAGGCTTCCAGGGACCCGTCCTTTGAGGCGGAAGTCTCCGTGGACGAGACGGGCTCCGGGCTTCGCATCGGCATGGAAGCGCGGCTGAACTATATCGTCGCGCAGGAGCAGCATGTGCTGGCCGTTCCCTATGAGGCGGTCTATACCGATGAAACCGGGAAAACCTGCATGCTCGTTCTGCGCGCGCAGGAAAAAGATACGTATCTCGTCGAGAGCCTGCCTGTCACGACGGGACTGGATGATGATCTGGATATCGCGGTTTCCGGCGCCGGTGTGGAGGCGGGGCTGCGCGTCATTACCGAGGCGAAGACGTATCTTTCGTATGTCGGAAAGACCGTTACCCTTGCGCAGGCCACGGGCTTTGAGGCGATGGCCGAGATGGGGGCGTATCAATGAGCGGCCGGCAGCTGATCCGCATGCGCGGCATTGTCAAGCGCTTTTATATCGGGCAGCCGAATGAGCTGGAAATTTTGCACGGGATCGATCTGGACGTGAGCGAGGGGGAATTTGTCTCCATCGTTGGCGCGTCCGGCTCGGGAAAATCGACGCTCATGAACATGATCGGCGTTCTCGACCGGCCGACCGAAGGGACGTACTGGCTCGATGGAACCGACGTGCAGGACGCCGAGGACGACGAGCTCTCGCAGATCCGGAACCGGAAAATCGGCTTTGTGTTCCAGAACTTCAATCTCATCTCGCGCACAAACGCGCTGCGGAACGTCGAGCTTCCGATGATGTACGCAGGAGTCCCGCAGAAGAAGCGGACGCGAAGAGCTGAAGAGCTCCTGGATCTGGTCGGCATGGCAGACCGCATGGAGCACCAGCCGAACGAGCTTTCCGGCGGACAGAAGCAGCGCGTGGCCATTGCGCGGGCGATGGCAAATGACCCGGCGATTATCCTCGCCGACGAGCCGACGGGCGCGCTCGACAGCAAAACCGGCCGCATGGTCATGGATTTATTTCACCGGCTCAACCGCGAGCAGGGCAAGACGATCGTCCTGATCACGCACAATCAGGAGCTGGCGGCGGAAACCGGCCGCATTCTTACGATGCGCGACGGCATTTTATACACAGACGGCGAAAGGGGTGCGAGAGAAGATGGGACTCGGTGAATCGATCCGCCTCGCGCTCGAGGGCTTGAGGGCAAACAAAATGCGCGCGGTTCTGACGATGCTCGGCATCATCATCGGCATTGCCGCGGTTATCGGCATTCTGACCGTGGGAGACGGTCTGTCCGGGTACATCAACGGCACCATGAGCGATCTCGGCGCGTCATCGATTATTGTGACCTTGCAGGAAAAGGAGCGTGAGGCCGTGTCGAGCGACGCTATGATGAGCATGATGACCATGAAGCAGCCCGAAGCATCTGACCTCATGACCCCGGAGATGATCGCGGCGATGCAGAAGCAATTTGGAGACAGAATTGCCGCTACGAGTTTGTCTGAGTCTGTGGGCAGCGGCAAGGCCAGGGACGGAAGATTATACGCGAACGTCACAGCTATGGGTGTCAACGAGGGGTATTTCACGGTCAACAATGTCAAACTGCGCGACGGGCGCTTTTTGCAGCAGAAGGATGATGACGGGCGGCGCATGGTCTGCGTGGTGAGCGACCGGCTGGTGAATAACCTCTTTGACGGCGATTCTGAAAAAGCGCTCGGGCAGGAGGTGCTTGTGCAGCTCCCCGGCGGCAGCTACACGTTCCGCATTGTCGGCATTTATACGTATGAGCAGTCGGCCATATCGTTTTCAACGGCGTCCGATAAGGACATCGCGACATCTCTTTACATTCCGCTTTCAACCGCCAAGCAGCTCACGGGCGCTTCGCGCGGATACTCGATGATCACCGTGCAGGCGGCCGTGGGCGAGAGCAGCACGGAGGTAGCGGCGGAGGTCAAAAACTATCTGGCGCGCTATTACCGCACGAACGAAAATTACACCGTCACGGCCATCAGCATGGACACGATGATCTCGTCCGTCGACTCGATGATGAGCACGCTCTCGGTCGCCATATCGGTCATCGCAGGGATATCGCTTCTCGTCGGCGGCATCGGCGTGATGAACATCATGCTCGTCTCCGTCACCGAGCGCACGCGGGAGATCGGCACGAGAAAAGCCCTCGGCGCTACGAACAGCAACATTCGCCTGCAATTTGTCGTGGAGAGCGCGATTATCTGCCTCATTGGCGGTGCGATCGGCATTGTGCTGGGCGCGATCATGGGCTACGTCGGAAGTGGACTGCTCAAAAACGCGGTGCTTCCGAGCATTGGCGCGATCGTGCTGGCGTTCAGCTTCTCGCTGGCTGTCGGCGTGTTTTT
>CAKUNY010000042.1 GCA_934668605.1 uncultured Oscillospiraceae bacterium
ACCACGCAGCCGGTGAGGGCGAAGGCCTTCGTGCCGGGGCTCTTTTCCGTGCCGATGGTGCGGAACCATTCGCTGCCTCTGCGGACAACGACGGGAACGCACGCGAAGGTTTCAACGTTATTGAGGATCGTCGGCCGCGCCCACAGACCCTGCTCAACCGTACGGGGCGGCTTGACACGCGGCATGCCGCGGCGGCCTTCGATGGCTGCCGTCAGAGCGCTGCCTTCGCCGCAGACGAACGCACCCGCGCCGCGGTTAATATTGATGCGGAAGTTAAAGCCGGAGCCGAGGATATTTTCACCCAGAAGACCGGCTTCTTCGGCCTTGGCGATCGCCGTGCGAAGGCGTTTGACCGCCAGAGGATACTCCGCGCGGACGTAGATGTAGCCTTCGTCGCTTCCTGCGGCGCGGCCTGCGATCATCATGCCCTCGAGAATCGCGTGGGGGTTGCCTTCCATGATGGACTGATCCATGAACGCGCCGGGGTCGCCTTCGTCACCGTTACAGACAACGTATTTCTTGCCCTCGGGCATCCGGCGGACGCTTTCCCACTTTTTGCCGGTCGGGAAGCCCGCGCCGCCTCTGCCGCGCAGGCCGGAATCCACGACCTCTGCGCAGATCTCGGCGGGCGTCATGTCAAACAGCGCCTTTTCCAGAGCCGCATAGCCGTCGTGCGCCAGATATTCGTCCAGATCTTCCGCGTCGGTGTTGCCGCTGGTCTCGAGAACGACGCGTTTCTGCTTTTTATAGAAGGGGATATCGTCGTGCTTGACGTAGGTGGTGTCGTTGAGCTTGTACAAAAGACGCTCGATAACTTCGCCGTGGAGGATGGTCTTTTCGAGGATCTCCTCGCAGTCTTCCGGATGGACGTGGGTGTAGAAAATACCCTCAGGCTGGATCTCGATCAGCGGTCCCATCTCGCAGAAGCCCTGACATCCGCTTCGCTTGAAGTGGAGCGTATCCTTGCCGCCCTCTTCGCGCAGCGCCACGCGGGTCTTGAGATGTTTCTCCTGGCAGAGCTCCTGAAGCTTGTCATAAACCTTCATCGCACCGCCCGCGATACAACCGGTACCGGCACAGACGAGGATCACGCGCTGTTCTGTTGCAAGCCAGGCCTTTGCCTGCTCGCGGCGGGCTTTCAGTACCTCTCTCGTTCCGATTCTCATTGCGCAGAGCCCTCCTTTGCCCGGATTTCTTCCAGCAGCGCCACTGCCCGGTCGGGGTCCATCTTCGCGTGGACCTCGCCGTCGATCGTCATGACGGGCGCAAGTCCGCACGCGCCAAGACATGCGACCGTCTCGAGCGTGAACAGGCCGTCGTCGGACGTTTTGCGCTTGCCGCTCAGGCCGAGATAGGCGTAGACAGCGTCATAGATGGGCTGGGACTTCCGAACATGACATGCCGTGCCGTTGCAGACCTTGACCAGATGCTTGCCCTTGGCCTCCAGCGAGAAATTCTCGAAGAAGGTTGCCACACCGTAGACCTTGGAAATGGCCACGTTCAGCTCCTTGGCGATCAGCTCCAGGTTCTCCTGGCTCAGATAGCTGTTCTCCGCCTGCACATCCTGCAAAATCGCAATCAGGGCGGCGGGATCCCGCCCATGCGTGTCTATGATCTGCATGGTTCTTGCGCATTGCGCTTCATTCATTGCGGTTCTTCCCCCTTAGCTTTCATATTTCGTCGCCGGAACCGGACCTGTGCGCCGGGACAGGCAAATTCGACAAAAGGAATAAAAGACCCGCACCGTAGCCGGAGATATGACATGCAGCATTTCTCAGGAACAATGGCGAAAGGAAGGCTTCGGTGCGGGTTGGAGTCCGGCCGCGGAATGGGAGCGGCGCGGCCAGACGGAGCAGTATTTGTGATGTTGAAATGGGATAGATTCGATTTCTAAATTCAGGATATTTATATTGTTTATAATATATGAAAAATGTCGCAAATTCAATGTGCTTCTTAGACAGGATATACCAAGCAATTTTGTGCAGTTGCGGCTGACCCATGCCGAATTTAACATATTTAACTGCACAAAAGAGGAGAAAAAGCTTCGCATGGATCACCATACGAAGCTTTTTGGAAATTATTCGATATAAATTTATCGGTAAAAAATGGACGAATCAGGAGAATGCAGAACTCGGATGCTCAGCCGCACATGATTCTGCGCAGATTGCTCAGCCGGTCGAGCGCGGCGAGGAGCGTTTCGTCCTTTTTCGCGAAATGAAGCCTTACGATGTGGTTGACGTCCTCGTCGAAGAACGAGCTGCCCGGAACGCAGGCCACGCCGACCTTCTGCGCCATCTCGACGCAGAAGTCCACGTCGGACTGTCCCTTTTTCATATAGGGCGCAACGTCAGCCAGCACGAAATACGTGCCCTCGGGGTCTGTAAAGGGGATACCGAGTTCCTTCATGCCGCCGGTGAAGATCTCCTTCATGTGCGCGTAATGGTCGCCGAACTCGCGGTAGTAATCATCCGGCATCTCGAGGCCGACCACTGCGGCCTCCATCAGAGGCGACGGCGCGCCGACGGTGTTGAAATCGTGATACTGCTTGATCCTGTCCATGATGGGCTGCGGGGCGATCGCGTAGCCAAGGCGCCAACCGGTGACAGAGTAGGTCTTCGACAAGCTCGAGCAGCTGACCGTCCGCTCCCACATGCCGGGAAGAGACGCCATGTAGACCATCTCGCGCCCATCGTAGACAATGTGCTCGTACACCTCGTCCATGATGGCATACACGTCATACTTGATGCAAAGCTCGGAAATGAGCTTCAGCTCTTCATACGTAAAGACCTTGCCGCTGGGGTTCGAGGGGTTGCAGATGAGAATGGCCTTCGGATGCTGCCGGAACGCATCCTCCAGAACCTCCGGGTCAAAGTGGAACGACGGGGGAACGAGGGGAACAAAGATGGGCGTGCAGTCGGCCATGATGGCCTGTGCGCGGTAGTTTTCAAAATACGGCGAGAACATGACGATCTTGTCGCCGGGGTTTGTCAGCGCGAAGATGGTGTCGACCATAGCTTCGGTCGAGCCGATGGTCACGACGATGTTCGTCTCCGGGTCGATGGGAATGCCCATGAACCTGCCGCACTTGCGGCTGACCGCGCGGCGGAAGTTCGGCGCGCCCATCGTGATCGGGTACTGGTGGGGGCCTTCCTGACTGACCTCACGCAGCCGGTCGGTCATGGCCTTCGGGGGATCAAAGTCCGGGAAGCCCTGCGCCAGATTGATCGCGCCGCAATCGAGGCTCACGCGCGTCATACGGCGAATGACGGAGTCGGTGAAATGCTTGTTTCGTCTGCTCAGTTCCTGCATGCTGCATACCTTCTTTGATGAAAATTAAATTTGTCTGTACTTTAGCACTTTCAGTTGCTAAAGTCAATGCGCGATGTGTCGGAATTTAGACAAAAAAAGGCTGCATTTCTGTGAGAAATGCAGCCTATGCCTGATTTTGTACAAACTATTCCAAATACGCGTAGGGGTCGATGCCCACATCGACCCGGCAGAATGCACTGGTATTACAGAAATCCAATGCGATTTCGATCGTACCCAATGGGGCGATGTGGGCATCGCCCCCTGCGCGTTAAGAGAGGAAATTCCGTAGGGGCGGACGACTCTGTCCGCCCGCAGAAGGCTCCTGTTTTTATGGAAATCTACGGCGAATTCGTAACTTCCCAAGGGCGGACAGAGTCGTCCGCCCCTACGAACGTTATACATGCATTAAATTTGTACGTATGATCAGAATGCGATATTCATGAACAGCGCGACGCAGCAGAGAATGACGGCCATTGGGACGTAGATATATCTGCCTGCGTTATACCAGAGCGCGCCGTGCTTTTTGTTGCTGCCGGTGTTGATGGCGGCCAGCAGCTCGTCCTTTTTCATGACGTAGAACCACGAGATCGCGCCGAGCGTCGCGCCGATGGGGATGATGTAGATCGAAACCAGATCCATCCACGGCCCCCACTTGGAGATCGGCTCCATGAAAAGACCGGCGCCGAGGCACAGAACGCAGATGATGGCGAGCACGACTGTGCGGCTCAGCTTCGGGAACTTATGAAGAAGCGATTCCGCGACGGCCTCGAACATGTTTTGCAGCGAGCTTACGCCAGCAAAGATCATAGCCAGATACAGAATGATGGCAAAGAGTCTTCCGAGGGGAATGTCCTGCAAAATGGTCGGCAGCGTGACAAACAGGAGGCTGGGGCCTGCGCCGACGTCCAAGTTATAGGAGAAGCAGGCGGGGATGATAACGAGCGCCGCGACAATGGCCGCGATCGTATCGAAAATGGCCGTGTGCTGTCCCATTGCGACAACGTCCTCATCCTTGGACAGATACGCGCCGTAGACGATCATGCCGCTTCCGGTGACGGACAGGGAGAAAAACGCCTGACCCATCGCCCAGATCCAGATCATCGGGTCTTTGAGCGCTTCCCAGCGCGGAGTGAACATAAACTTGTAGCCATCCAGACTTCCGGGCAAAAACGCCACACGAACGGCGAGGACGAGGAAGATCAGGAAGAACGTCGGCATCATGATCTTGTTGGTTTTTTCGATGCTGTGCGCGCCGAGATAGAGTGTCAGCAGCGTTCCGACCACGACGATCACATGATAGGGAACAACGGAAAAATCACCCGAGGAGAACGAGCCGAACCATGCGGCGGTGTCTGCCGTCATGAGCGTTCCGAGGGTGGAATCGACCAGCGCCTTTAAAATGTACGCGACAATGATCGCGTAGCCGATCGCGATGCACAACGAGCCCGCCAGCGGCAGCCAGCCGAGAAGGCCGCCGGCCTTTCCCATCTTTTTGCCGCGCGTTGCCCATGCGTTTTCATACGCGCCGAGCGTACCGGTTGCGGCTCTTCTGCCCATTGCGAACTCCGCCGGGAGCGCGACGTGGCTGAAAATGAAGACGAACAGCAGATAGACGAGCAAAAACGCCCCGCCGCCGTTGCTGCCGAGCTTGTTGGGAAAGCCCCAGACGTTGGCCATGCCGACGGCAGAGCCGACCGACGCGAGAATAAAGCCCCAGCGGCTGGCAAAATGCTTGGTGTGTTTGGAGTTTTTCATGTGTGTTCCGCCCTGCGCATGGCAGGTTCCTTTCTCTTTTTCCGAAAGCAAAAGCAGCCGATGATCGCACCGGCCGCTTCAGCACTTTACATCTTTTCTATTGTAAATCGTTTAAGCATGAAAGTCAAGGAGAACCTGTTTTTGTGCATAATGATGTGAAACTTGTGAAAAAACAGTTTACATAATTCAAAATCTGCGATGCGCCGAAAAATGATTTACATAATTCAAAATCTGTGTTGCCCCCCAAAATTGCGTAGGGGTCGATGCCCACATCGCCCCAAGTGAAGTTGCGAATTCGCCGAAGGTTTCCGTAAAATCGGATTTTTCCGCCGGGTCGATGTGGGCATCGACCCCTACGAAAATAACGGAAGATTTAAGAGATCAGGAAAGCGTATCGAGCTCGGTCTTCCAGACGCTCACGCAGGCGTCACTCGGCATGCGCCAGTCGCCTCTGGGAGAGAGCGTGACCGAGCCGATCTTGGGGCCGTCCGGCAGGCAGCTGCGCTTGAACTGCTGCTGGAAGAAGCGGCGGTAGAAGTTTTTGAGCCAGTGCAGAAGCACTTCGTCGGAATACCGGTCGCCCAACGCGGCCTTTGCCAGATGGTAGATCTTCGCGGGCGAGAAGCCGAAGCGCAGGACGTAGTATAAATAGAAGTCATGCAGCTCATACGGGCCGACGAGAGACTCCGTCTGCTGCGCGATCTCGCCGTTTTCCTTCGCAGGAAGAAGCTCGGGAGAGACGGGGGTATCGAGAATGTCGAGAAGGACATCGCGCAGAGCGGGCGTTGCGGCAGTGTCCGCTTCGTAGCGCACGATGTGGCGCACCAGCGTTTTGGGAACGCCCGCGTTCACGCCGTACATGCTCATATGGTCGCCGTTGTAGGTTGCCCAGCCAAGCGCGAGCTCGCTCAGATCGCCCGTGCCGACAACGAGGCCTCCCGCGCGGTTGGCAAGATCCATGAGCTCAAGCGTCCGGACGCGCGCCTGCCCGTTTTCAAACGTCACATCGAAGTTCGTCTCGCTCTGGCCGATATCGGCGAAGTGGCTGCGGACGGTGTTGGCGATCGAAATTTCCCGGAACTGAACGCCGAGCTCCTGGCAGAGGATCTCCGCATTCGAGCGCGTGCGCTTCGTCGTGCCGAAGCAGGGCATGGTGACGGCAAGAATATCGTCCATCGGCCGTCCGAGCTTTTTCATCGCGTGCACCGCGACAAGAAGCGCCAGGCAGCTGTCCAGGCCGCCCGAAATGCCGATCACGGCGGTCTTCGCGTGCGCGTGCTCCATGCGCTTGGCAAGCCCGTCGGCCTGCATCCTTAAAATAAGCTCGCATCGCTCGGCGCGCGCGGCGTCGTCGGCAGGGACGAACGGTGTCGGGGAAAAGCGCCGCGTGAGGGAAACCTCTTTTACGGGAAGCGAGAAGGAAACAACCTCGTAGCCGTCTGTCACGGGCTCGAAGCTCGTGTTGCGGCAGCGCTCGGATAGAAGCCTTCCAAGGTCGAGCTCCGTGCAGGCATAGCCTTCTTCAAACGGGCGGGACTCGGAAAGAAGCGCGCCGTTTTCCGCGATCAGATTGTGACCCGAGAAGACCATGTCGGTCGTCGATTCGCCATGCCCCGCGTCGGCGTAGAGATAGGCGCAAAGAAGCCGCGCGGACTGCTGCGAGACGAGCGCTTCGCGATACTCCGCCTTGCCGACCGTCTCGTCGCTGGCAGAAAGGTTCGCGATAACGGTCGCGCCAGCCAGCGCATGCGCCGTGCTCGGAGGAAGTGGCGCCCAAAGGTCCTCGCAGATTTCGACCGCAAGCGTAAACTCCGGCATGCTTTCGCAGCGGAACAAGAGCTTTGTCCCGAACAGCACATGCTGCCCTGCAAACCGGATGTCTTTCACGTCGGCGGGCGCGGCGCAGTAGTGCCGCTTTTCATAGAACTCGCCGTAGTTCGGAATATGGGACTTCGGCACAAGGCCAAGGAGCTGCCCGCGGCAAACAACCGCCGCGCAGTTATAGAGCTTGCCGGAGACGTTCACGGGGAGCCCCACGAGCGTGACCAGATCGAGCGGTTCACTCGCCTTCAAAATCTCAACCAGCGCGTCCTCCGCCGCCTTTTGCAGGGGCTGCTGGAGGAAAAGATCGCCGCAGGTGTAGCCGGTGAGCCCGAGCTCCGGGAAGACGGCAAGCTGGCAGCCGCTTCGCGCGGCCTTCTGCATGGCCTCGATGGTCATTTGGGCGTTATAGGAGCAATCCGCCACACGCAGCGAAGGGGAGACGGCGCAGGCCTTGATAAAACCGTAGTGCATGCTTGTTCCATCCTTTTTCTGTTCGTTTTTCCTATCATATCATATCGCGCAGACAGCGGCAAGCCCGGGTTTCGGAAAGCGCCTATTTTACGGAAAGACGCGGCGCGGCGTTCGGGAGGCCGAGCTCTGTTTGATAGGTAATATGATTGGAAACATACTCGAAGCCACCTGATGGAAGCGTCCGAACCGTCAGCTCGTGCGAAAAGATACAGTCAGTCGGAATGTCGGTTGATAGGCAGGAAAGGAGAAGCGTCATTGTTCCATCCGGATTCTCGCGGACATCGGTGATATAGGGCTCAACGGCAGGATAGTCGTAAAGCTCCATGTCGTTTGTCCGGACCGAGCGCCACGGGTAGGTGTCCGTCTGCTCGTCGTAACCGGCCAGCGCGCGGAGCTTTTCGGCGGAAATCGAGAAATAGGGGAGGATGACGCGTTCAAAGTCGGCGGAAGGAATCCGGAAGACACCGGTCTTCTCGTCCTGCGTATAATCTGACGCGTCCGGCTGAGAACCGAAGCGCAGGGCGTAGAGTCGGTCGAACAGGTCGTTAAAGCTTACGCCTGCAAAGTCCGGTTCCGACCAGTCTGTGATCAGAAGATTTACATAATAGTAATCGATCGGAAGCACATACTGCTCCAGCATGGAGAGGCGCGAGGTGTCGGGCGGCACGGTGCGAACGAGCTGGTAGTCTGCGTAATGCTTGTCTCCGGCGGGAAAGAGGCGGTAATAGAAATTACCTGTGTCTGTCATCTGCCAGTCCTGCACAGCGAAGCGCTCAAAATTGGATGCGGCCACGGAGCCGTCTGCATATTGCGCACAGCGCAGGAACTGGGCGTAGGGCTTGCCGTTTTCCACCGACAGCTTCTGATACGAGAGCGTATGCGTATCTTTCAGGCGCACCAGTTCTATGGCGCAATCCTGCCCAGCTTGCGCCTGCTCCCAGAACGAAAGAAACGGCGCGGAAATTTCAAGATAGTAAGACGGGTACGTTTCGTATGCATATAGAACCGCACACCCGTCCTCGCCAAGCGCTGCTACATCAAACCCGTCAAAGGCCAGATCACACAGGGAAAGCGCCCGCTGAGCGATTGCTTGCTCCAGAGCTTCTTCGGAGACGGACGGTTCCTGTGCTTGCTCAGAGACAGCTTCTTTGCGGCACCCGCTGAGGCACGGCGCGAGAATCGCCGCGCAGAGAAAAAGTGAAACCAACTGCTTCATGCAGGACTCCTTTCAGAAAATGCCGCAGGACTCCGGAGAATCCTGCGGCAAAGCGCTTTTATAGGCCTTCGATCTCCAGACCGGTCATCGCCTGAAGAACCTCATACTGCTGGGCGTTGAGCCCCTTCTTCATGGCAAGGCCTTCTTCAAGGTCGATGTCTACCATGCTGCCCTGCTGCGAGCAGATGAGCCGGTTCGTTCCGCCCTCGGCCAGAACCTTGACCGCGTGGTAGCCCATGCGGGTCGCCATGACGCGGTCGCGTGCGGTGGGGGTGCCGCCGCGCTGGATGTGGCCGAGAATCGTTACACGCGGGTCAAGACCGATCGTCTCGTGGATCTGCTTGCCGATCTCGATCGCGCTGCCCGCGCCCTCGGCGACGATGATCATATAGTGCGTCTTGCCGCTCAGGCGCGCGCCGCGGATGCAGTCAATGACGTCGTGCTCAAAATCGAGCTTCTTTTCCGGCACAAGTACGGACGTTGCGCCCGCTGCCAGACCGACATAGAGCGCCAGATGTCCAGCGTTTCTGCCCATGACCTCGACGACAGAGCAGCGCTCGTGCGACTGCATGGTGTCTCTGAGCCGGTCAATGGCTTCGACGGCAGTGTTGGCCGCTGTGTCGTAGCCGATGGTGTAGTCGGTGCAGACGATGTCGTTATCAATCGTGGCCGGGACGCCGACAACGCTGATGCCCTGCTTGGAAAATGCCTTGAGGCCGCGGAACGTGCCGTCGCCGCCGATGCCGACAATGCCGTCGAGTCCCAGAAGCTTGCAGGTGGCCGCCGCGCGCTTTTGCCCGTCTTCGGTGCGGAATTCCTCGCTCCGGGCGGTGTAGAGCATGGTGCCGCCGCGGTTGATAATATGGTTGACGCTGTTTTCATCGAGCCGGACGAAATCGCCGTTGATGAGGCCGTTGAATCCGCGCCGGATGCCGACGCAGTCGATGCCGCGGTAGATGGCCGAGCGGACGACCGCGCGGATGGCTGCGTTCATACCGGGCGCGTCGCCGCCGGAGGTGAGCACGCCGATTCGCTTGACTGCATTCGTCATAAAAAAGTCTCCCTTGTATCAATTTTTTCTGACCATACCATACCACACAAACAAAGAAAAGTAAACACTGAATTTTGAAAAACTTTCGTGAAAAGCCAAAAGATAGCACATAAGCCGCCGACGGCAATCTCGGAAAACTTTAGGAAATCTTCATAATTATTCCGCCACTTTTCTGGTATAATACTTACGATAGACGTTTACGTAAGATAGAAGAACAGAGGAGGCAGAGCAGTGAATCAGGCAAGTCAGATTCTCGCGGAGGTCAAAAAGGCGGTCTGCGGCAAGGACCGCGTGCTGGTCTGGGTACTTACGGTCATTCTCGCGCGGGGGCATATTCTGCTCGAGGATATCCCGGGCGTCGGCAAGACGACGATGGCGCTCGCGTTTTCCCGGGCGCTGGGGCTGGACTACGGGCGCGTACAGTTTACGCCCGACGTTCTGCCGAGCGATATCACGGGCTACAGCATCTTCGATAAGGAAACCGGCGCGATGCGCTATCAGCCGGGCGTGATTCTCTGTAACCTCTTTCTCGCGGACGAGCTCAACCGCGCGACGTCGCGCACGCAGTCGGCGCTTCTCGAGGCGATGGAGGAGGGGCAGGTCACGGTCGATGGCGTGAGCCATAAAATTCCCGAGCCGTTCTGCGTCTTCGCGACCCAGAACCCCACGGGCGCTTCGGGCACGCAGCTGCTGCCGGATTCGCAGATGGACAGATTCACCGTCCGGCTCTCGATCGGCTATCCCGCCCCGGCGGACGAGCGGGAGATTCTGCTCAGCCGGCAGAAGGGGAATCCGCTTTTACAGGTGCGTCAGGTTGTGACGCGCGAGGAGCTTCTTTCCATGCAGCAGCAGGCCGCGAATGTGTACATGAAGCCGGAGCTGGCAGACTATATTGTCTCGCTCGTCGGCAAAACGAGAACCGACCCGCTCATCGCCCGGGGAGCCAGCCCCAGAGCGACGCTTTCTCTCGGCGCGATGGCGAAGGCCGTGGCCTATGTACAGGGAAGAGACTATGTGCAGCCCAAGGACATTCAGGCTGTGTTCGTCTCCACCTGCGCGCACAGGCTGCTTCTATCCGCCGAGGCAGACGCCAAGGGCATCAGCGCCGAAGAGCTGCTGGACGGCATTTTAAAGTCCACGAGCGCGCCGAGAATTTAGCCATGCTGCACGCAAGAGTTTTGTACATCGCGGCGCTTTTGGGCGCGCTGCTGTTTCATACGTATTATACCGGCTGGTTCTCATGGTATCTTCTGATGCTGGCCGTGAGCTTGCCGTGGTTTTCGCTTCTTTGCAGCCTGCGGCCGATGCTCCGGCTGCGCATGCAGGCGGATATGCCGTCTTTTTGCCGGATCGGAGAGCCTGCCTGCCTTCGGATGGGCTGCGCGGGGAATCTGCGCCTTTCGCCGCCGTTTCGCTTTGAGAGCGTGATCTTCGACTGCATGGGCGGCAGCGCCTGCCGGCAGAAAATTTCCCTTTCGGGCTCCAAGACCGCACAGGTCGAGCTTCCCACGCACCATGCGGGCGCGTATGTGTGCTCGCTGCAAAAGGGGAGAGTGTATGATTATCTGGGGCTGTTCTGCTTTCCGATGAAGCTTCCGGCGCTCGGCGAGCTTCTGGTTCTGCCGCAGAGCGTTCCTCCGGAGGAAACGCCGAGCCTCACGCAGCTCACCGCACGCGTCTATCGCGCCAAGCCCGCGGGCGGCTTTTCCGAGACGCACGATCTGCGCGATTATCGCCCGGGGGACTCGATGCGGGACATCCACTGGAAGGTTTCGGCCAAGACGGACAATCTGATTGTCCGCGAGCCGATCGAACCCGTGCGCGCGCAGGCGATTTTGAGCTTTGATCTTTCGGGTGCGCGCGATACGGTCGACCGGACGCTGGGTCTTTTGCAGTGGATGAGCGCCTGGCTTCTTTCGCAGGAGCTTTCGCATACGGTCTGCTGGCTCGATCCCGAGAGCTTTGCGCCGCAGTCGGCGCAGATCACGAAGAGCGATGATTTAGAGCGCCTGATGCATCAGCTTCTGCATACGAGTCTGAAAGACGGCACGCCGTCGATCGCGCGCCGGAGCTTCCCGGCGGCAGACTGGCGCTATCACATTGGCGCATCGCGCGCGGAGGTGGACGTATGACGACGGAAAAAGGAAGCTTCCGCGCGGCCATATCCGCCGCCATCTGTGCCTTCGGCGTAAGCTGGGGCGCGATCTTCTGCCTGGTGACGGCGTTCGGCCTGCTGGTCGACAGCTGGGCGCTGCTGCTGGTGTGTCTGGCGGCGGCCATCATCTTTGCCGTTTTGTTCAGTGTCTTCCGCCCGGTCTATCCGTTCGCCGCTGTTCTGGCCGCGGCGCTCATTTTCGCGTGGTTCTGCCATGACGCATTTGTGGAAAGCGCGCTGGGGCTACTGGGCGGGATTTTTGAAAACTATGTGGCGGCGTTTCACTTTTCCATGCCGCAGGCGCTTTTGGACGCGGCAGAGCGCGGGGCGGATGCGACGATGGCGCTGGGCGTTCTGGCGTCTGCGCTGGCGCTCCTCACGGTGTGGACGGTTCTGTCCCGGGGGAGTCTTTTTGGGGTGCTGTTTGCAAGCGCGCCGTGCCTCATTGTCTGCCTCGTCATTTTGCAGACCGAGCCCGGAACGCTTCCGATGCTTACACTCACCGGCAGCCTAACGCTTCTCGTTCTGACGCAGAAGCTGCGCTTCGACACCACGCAGTCCGGCCACCGGCTGGCGCTGCATCTGCTCGTTCCGGTTGCGGCTTTGATCATTGGGTTGGCGCTGATTTTCCCGAGGGGCAGCTATGTCCGCTCCGAGTGGTCGAAGAGCCTGTCGCCGCTGGTCGATGAGACGGCGGAAAAACTCACGGTCTTCCGTAAAAACGCCGCGACGGGGCAGGTCGAGTTCGTCTCGCCCTTTACCCCGAGCACGCTCGGCCACTGGGTCTGGGACTCGAGCGTGACAAGCGTCAATCTCAGGAGAGTCGGCCCGCAGAGAAAGACCGGACGGCACGTGATGCAGGTCTATTCCAATTATTCCGCTGCCTGCCATCTGCGCGCGGACGCAATGGCGACCTATGAGGATAGCCGCTGGACGGCGCTGACGGATGAAGATTATGTTAACTCTGGCGTAAGCGCCGGTGTGCTGTTGTCACCGGACATGCAGACGCTCGGGCTCGACACGGCCAACGAGCTGCAAATCAAAACGGACATGAAGTCCTCCATCTTCTATGTCCCGTACCGGCCTCTGGAGCTGCCGACGGGCGGCGAGGCGGTTTTTGACGCGTACATCAAAAATCCGAGCCAGCTGACAGAGTACACGGTTTCCTACGCCTTTGTTGAGGAGACGGCAGACCGGAACGCGCAGTATGAGGCGTTTGTACACGAAGCGTATACCCAGCTGCCGGACGATGTCCGCACAGAACTTGAGCCGTACGTTACGGGGGCGCGAGATTCGCTTCAGACGAATACCGACGCGCTTTTAACGCAAAAGCTTGCGCGGGGAATTGCGCAATATGTCTCGAATAGTGCAGCCTACTCGCTCGATACGCCGCGCGTGCCGGACGGAGAGGACTTTGCGCTCTGGTTTTTGCGCGAGAGCGACACCGGCTACTGCGTCCATTTCGCAACGGCGACGGTGCTTCTTCTTCGCGCGGCCAATATCCCGGCGCGCTATGTGACGGGGTACTATTTTCAGACGACAGGCGGGCAGTGGACGGACGTGACGGAGGACGACGCGCACGCGTGGGTGGAGTATTATCTCGACGGCTACGGCTGGCAGGTGCTTGACCCGACACCCGCCGCGCAGGATGAAATTTCTGCGCCCGAGCCGGACGAAACGCCAGAACAGAAGCCCGAAACAGGGGAAACCGGCGAGCAGCCCAAAGCCCCCAACGAGCCGGAGCCGACGACACCGGAGCCGGGCGGGCAGTCACCGGAGCAGCCGGAACCCGCGCAGGATAACGCGGCAGGCAAGCGTGTTCTGGGCGCAGTCTGGGCGGTGCTTTTCGTGCTGCTGGCGCTTTGTGCATGGCAGCTGCTGCTTCTGAGCCTGCGAAGGGCCGCGATGCAGACAGGCTCGAACAACAAGAGGGCGGTCGCGTACTGGCGGCACATTGAATTCTTATGTAAACTTGACAAATCGCAGCCGCCGGAGGCGCTCCGGGAGCTTGCCCTCAAGGCGCGTTTCAGCCAGCACAAGCTGGGAGAAGACGAGCTCGGCGAGCTGCGCGCGTTCTCAGGCGATAAAACGAACGCTCTTTTGGAGCGCAGCGGACACGTCAAGCGCGCCTTCCTTCGCATCTGCCTCGCGCTTCATCCGACGATTCCAAAATAGGCTTTCCCGCGCTGGTCTGCCGCGTGCTTCAGACCGGCGCGGGAAACTTGACAAGCGCTGCAAAGCATTGTACAATACTCAGGCAAAATACGTCTCAGTAGCTCAGCTGGATAGAGCACACGCCTCCTAAGCGGCAGATGGTTCGATTCCTTCGAGCAATGAAAATTGCATAAAACTTATAAATGTCTCAGTAGCTCAGTTGGATAGAGCACACGCCTCCTAAGCGGCAGATTGTT
>CAKUNY010000043.1 GCA_934668605.1 uncultured Oscillospiraceae bacterium
GCGCCGACGGTGCCGTCGCCGCCGAGACCCCAGAACTTGCACTCGATGGTGCCTTCTGCTGCGGTGTTCGGGCAGTTGCGGTCTTCCTCGAGGGAGAGGTTCGTGACGTCGTCGACGATGCCGATGGTGAACTCGTGCTTGGGCTGATCCTTCTTGAGCTCATTGTAAACAGCGAAGACGGATGCGGGGGGCGTGTCCTTGGAGCCGAGACCGTAGCGGCCGCCGATGACGGTAGCCTGCACGCCGGCGTTGGCAAGTGCGGTAACAACGTCCATGTAGAGGGGCTCGCCGAGGGAGCCGGGCTCCTTGGTGCGGTCGAGAACGGCGATCTTCTTGGCGGTTGCCGGGATGGCCGCGACCAGCTTATCCGAACAGAACGGACGATACAGGCGAACCTTGACAATACCGACCTTCTCGCCGTGCGCGTTCATGTAGTCGATGACTTCCTCTGCCACGTCGCAGATGGAGCCCATGGCGATGATGATGCGGTCAGCATCGGGCGCGCCATAGTAGTTGAAGAGCTGATAGTTGGTGCCGAGCTTTTCGTTGACCTTGCCCATGTACTTCTCAACGACTGCGGGCAGCTCGTTATAGAACTTGTTGCAGGCCTCACGGTGCTGGAAGAAGATATCGCCGTTTTCGTGAGAGCCGCGCATGGCCGGATGCTCGGGGTTCAGCGCGTGCTGACGGAAGGCCGCAACAGCCTCCATGTTGCACATTTCCTTGAGGTCGGCATAGTCCCAGACAGCGACCTTCTGGATCTCGTGGGAGGTACGGAAGCCGTCGAAGAAGTTCAGGAACGGAACCTTGCCTTCGATCGCAGCCAGATGCGCGACGGGCGCCAGATCCATGACTTCCTGCGGGTTCGTTTCGCACAGCATGGCGAAACCGGTCTGGCGGCAGGCCATCACGTCAGAATGGTCGCCGAAGATGTTCAGAGCGTGCGTCGAGATGGTACGTGCCGAAACGTGGAACACGCAGGGCAGCTGCTCGGCGGCGATCTTGTACATGTTCGGGATCATCAGCAGAAGACCCTGAGACGCCGTGTAGGTGGTGGTCAGAGCGCCGGCGCCGAGGGAGCCGTGCACTGTGCCGGATGCGCCGGCCTCAGACTGCATCTCGACGACCTTGACGGTGGAGCCGAAGATGTTCTTGAGCCCGGTAGCAGACCACTGGTCAACCAGGTCTGCCATGGGGGACGACGGCGTGATGGGGTAAATGCCCGCGACTTCAGTAAACGCATAGGATACATGAGCCGCAGCATTGTTGCCGTCCATGGTTTTAAATTTACGAGCCAATTCAATTACCTCCTAAAAGTAATTACATAAGGATACAAGCTAACTATAGCACAAATTACTGTCAATGTAAACCGGAATTCTCATTTTTCTGTAGAAGTTTCACAAGCAGATGCAAATTTGGATATTTTGCATATCATTTTTAAAATAGCTGTTTTTAGAGGTTGGTTTTTACAGGAAAATGCGGTATGATAAGAAAAAACACGAGAGGAGCGCGGGAAGCTATGATGGGTCATGTTCGCTCGATGGGTCTGCGCGGGCTCGACGGGTATGAAATTTCCGTAGAATGCTATATCACAAACGGACTGCCCGGTTTTGAGGTGGTGGGTCTGCCGGACGCGGCGGTCAAGGAGGCCAGAGAGCGCGTGCGCGCGGCCATCAAAAACTGCGGATTTAAATTCCCGGTCAGCCGGATCACGCTGAACCTTGCCCCGGCGGGCACCAAAAAGACAGGCACGCTCTACGATCTTCCGATGCTCCTCGGCATTCTGGAGGCCTCCGGCTTTGTGAAGCTTCCGAAGACGGCCTGCGCGTTTTTGGGCGAGCTCAGTCTCGAGGGAAAGCTCCGGCCGGTGACGGGCGTTCTTCCGATGGCGCTGGCAGCCAAGCGGCTCGGCGTGGAGGCGCTCTATGTTCCGAAGGAAAACGCGGCGGAGGCAACGCTTGCGGGCGGGCTTACGGTCTACGGCGTGGAGAGCGTCCCGGCGCTCATCGCGCATCTCAAGGGTACGGCTCCGATCGCGCCCGAAAAGCCGTGGGTGCCGGAGACGGACGCCGCGGCGCTTGCGGATTTTCGCGATGTGAAGGGGCAGGAGAATGTGAAGCGGGCGCTCGAAATTGCGGCGGCGGGCGGACACAATGTGCTGATGGTTGGCCCTCCGGGCTCGGGCAAGAGCATGCTGGCCAAGAGAATCCCGTCGATCCTGCCTGACATGACGGAGGAAGAGGCCATTGAGGTCACGAAGATCTATTCTGTTCTTGGCATGCTGGACGCGAAGAAGCCTCTCATCCAGACAAGACCGTTCCGAAGCCCGCACCATACGATCTCGGCAACCGCGCTCTCCGGCGGCGGGCAGACGCTCAGACCTGGCGAAATTTCAATGGCGCACCGGGGCGTTCTGTTTTTAGATGAGCTGCCGGAATTTCACCGGGACACGTTGGAGGTGCTGCGACAGCCGTTGGAGGACGGCGTTGTGACCATCTCTCGCGTGCAGGGCTCGGTGCGCTATCCCAGCCAGTTCATGCTGGTGTGCGCGATGAACCCGTGCAAATGCGGCTGGTACGGCGACCCCAGCGGTAGGTGCAAATGCCGGCAGGCGGACATCGACAAATATCTCGGAAAGGTTTCTGGGCCGCTGCTTGACAGAGTTGATATAATTGTAGAGGTTCCCGCGGTCAAATTTGAAGCGCTCAGCCGCAATGACACGGCGGAGCCCTCGAGCAGGATCAAAGAGCGGGTCGACGCGGCGCGCGAAATTCAGAACCGCCGCTTCGCCGGGACGGAAATCCGCTGCAACGCGCTGATGCAGCCAGAGGAGCTGCGGAAAAACTGCGCGCTGGACGAGACGTGCACCGAGCTGATGAAAACGGCGTTCGAGCGCTTGCAGATGAGCGCGAGAAGCTACGACCGCGTGCGAAAGGTCGCCCGGACGATCGCCGACTTAGACGGCAGCGAGGCCATCCAGCCCCAGCACATCGCCGAGGCCATCCAGTACCGTTCGTTCAAGTTTGGTTCAAACGATCAGGAATAAAAATACATAATATTTTTAAAGATAGGATACAGAGTATGAAAGAACTTTTTTTGCTGAAGCTTGGCGAGATCGTCCTCAAGGGGCAGAACCGCCGCGTCTTTGAAGACAAGCTCAAAACAAACACCCGCCGGCGTATGTCGAAATTCGGAAGCTTTAAGGTCACGATCACGCAGTCGACCCTCTATGTTGAGCCGTTAAATGACGAGTGTGACTTAGACGGCGCGTGGGAGGCCTGCGGCGCGATTTTCGGTATCGCGTCGATGTGCCGCTGCCGCGCCTGTGAAAAGGACCTGGACGCAATTTTCAGGACCGTTGTGGAATACCTCGGCGACGAGCTTTCCATGCAGAAGAGCTTCAAGGTCGAGTCCAAGCGCTCGGATAAGCGCTTCCCCCTCAACTCCATCCAGATTTCCCAGGAAATCGGCGGCCGGATCGCCGAGGAATTCCCGAACGTCGCGGTCGATGTCCACAATCCGAGCTACGTTGTAAACATCGAGGTGCGCGAGACGGCGGCCTATGTCCACGGTCCCTCCGTTCCCGGCGCGGGCGGCCTTCCCACCGGCACGGGCGGACGCGCTGCGGTGCTGCTGTCGGGCGGCATCGACTCTCCGGTCGCGGGCTATATGATCGCCAAGCGCGGCGTGGAAATTGAGTGCATCCACTTTTTCTCTTACCCTTATACGTCTGAGCGCGCGAAAGAGAAGGTATTAGAGCTGGCGCGCCTCATGACCCGCTACTGCGGGCGGATGACGGTCGATATCGTCGGCTTTACGAAGGTACAGGAGGCCATCCGCGACAATTGCCGCGAGGAGTATTTCACGATCATCATGCGCCGGTTTATGATGCGCATCGCGCAGGCGATCGCGAAAGACCACGGGGCAAAGTGCCTTGTGACGGGCGAAAACCTCGGTCAGGTCGCGAGCCAGACGATGGACGCGATGGCGGTCACGGGCGCGGTCGTGGATATCCCGATGTTCCATCCGCTCATCGGCATGGACAAAGAGGAAATCGTTACGCGCGCGAGAAAGATCGGCACGCTCGAAACCTCGATTCTTCCCTATGAGGACTGCTGCACGGTCTTTACGCCCAAGCATCCGAAGACGAAGCCGGTGCTCGCGCTGGTAGAGGCCGAGGAAGCGAAGCTCGATGTGGACGCGCTGGTAGCGTACGCGCTGGCGAACACGCAGAAGGTGGCGATCCGGTACTATGAAGACTGAGGATCTATCGCGCGAGGTCATCTCGAAGCTGACGGACGAGGGGCGGACGCTTGCGACGGCGGAATCGTGTACAGGCGGGCTGCTCGGAAAGCTCCTGACGGACGTTCCCGGCGCGTCGAACGCGTACAAGGGCGGCGTGATTTCGTATGTCAACGAGGTCAAGCACCGGCTTCTCGGGGTCGAGCAGGAGACGCTCGATGTCTGCACCGCCGTTTCCCGCGAGACGGCGCATGAGATGGCAAAGGGCGCGCGGGAAGCGGTGAAAGCCGATGTCGGCGTATCCACGACCGGACTGGCGGGGCCAGACGGAGACGGCACGGGAAGGCCGGTTGGCCTTGTCTATATTGCGCTCGACATGGAAGGCTTTTCGTATTGCCGGGAGCTGCATCTTACGGGCGACCGCTCAGAGATCCGCGCGCAGGCCGCGCATGAGGCGCTCTCGATGCTGCTGGAATTCCTCTGACCGCAGCCTCGCAGAGTTTCGCCCAGCAGGGCGAAATAAAGTGGAAATTCATGTTATCCGGCGGCTTCGCTGACCGGAAACATACCTATCACCTTGCAAGTGTAGAATTTTTGTCCCAATGGGACAAAAATTATGCGCGCAGTCAAGGTGCACCCTTTTATCGGAAAAGCAGCTGCTTTTCCGATACGAAAGGAACCGGACAGGAGACTGCCCGGTTCTTTTTTTGTCTGTTCAGAACGTGTTAAACAAATCTTAAACAATCTGGAGGTTCATCTTAAAGCCCGGTTTAAATCTTCTCCCGCGGGCGCTGATATACTGTAGAAAAACAAGAAAAACGGGGGAAGTGCAATGCAATACGTAATTTCCGGGGCGATGCTTCTTTTGAAGCTGGCAAGCCTTTACTTTCTGGTCGTGGCGCTGTTTGCGCTGAAAAAACCAAAGCCGATTCCAAAATCGAATCCCAAAACGAAGTTTGCCTGCGTGATCGCCGCGCGCAACGAAGAGCGGGTGATCGGCGGGCTCATTGAGAGCTTGCAGCAGCAGAACTATCCGAAGGAGCTTTTTGATATCTGCGTCATGCCGAACAACTGCACCGACCACACGGCGCTGGCCGCCATCCGCGCGGGCGCGAGGGTTTTAAGGCCGCGGGGAGAGATGCACTGCAAGGGCGACGCGCTGCACGAGGTCTTTGAGACGCTGCTGCAGGAAGACTATGACGCGTTCTGCGTCTTCGACGCGGATAATTTTGTTGACCCGGCGTTTCTTTCGCGCATGAACGACGCCTTCTGCGCGGGAGCGGAGGCCGCAAAGGGCGCGATGCGCGTCAAAAATCCGGAGGACGGCGCGCTTTGCGTCTGCTATGGGCTCTATTTTACGTGCTTCGACTTCTTTTTCAGCCGGGCACGCATGAACTGCGGCCTGTCATCGAAGCTCGTCGGGACGGGCTTTGCCGTGCATCGGTCGGTGCTGGAAGCGTCCGGCGGATGGAACAGCGTGACGATTGCCGAGGACGCGGAATTTGCCGCCTGTTTGGCCGAAACGGGCATGCGCGTCTGGTTCGTGCCGGAGGCGGTTACATACGATGAAGCGCCAACGTCGGTACTGGTATCTCTCCGGCAGCGGCGCAGATGGTCGAGCGGCGTCATGGATGTGGCGCAGGCGCGGTGCGAGGGGCTTCTTCGCGGTATGGTCAACGAAGGAGGACGGCGCGCGCTGGATATGCTCTTGATGCTGACGCAGCCGTTTTGTCAGGTGGCGGGCTTTTTCCTCGGGATTCTTCTTGCATTGGCGCAGCCGGATCTTACGCGGACGCTCGCGCTTTTGCCGCTGGGGCTGGCAGGAGGATTCCTGGCGATGGCGCTCTTTGCGTGCCTTCTGACCGGAATGCAGGGCGGCAGATGTAATTGGCGCGCAATTTTGCTGTTCCCGCTGTTCATGGCCTCGTGGCTTCCGTTAAACCTTGTCTCGCTTCTGTTCCGCACAAGAGTCTGGCGCGAGATCGAGCACGGGAAACCGGCGCTTCCGGCGGCAAAGCGGCAGCTGTTTCAGAAGGCGGAATTTTGAGCGGGGAAGAAGCACATGCTGGAGCTGATTCTGGATCTGATTGATCGCGCGATTCGGAGACGGAAGAACGCGGGGCAAAAACAAAGCTGCAAGCGCATAGCCTCACACGATGGGAGGTTCTGCTGCTTACAGCTTCTGTCTTTCTTTCTACGATGGCATTCGCCCCTGCGTGGCGCAGAGGAGGCTTACATCCCGCGGCCGAACCAGCCTCATGCGTGCCAGAATTCTATCTGCCCAGCCAGCATCGCCGAGAGCGCGAAGCCGAGCACGAAGCACACGCCGAAGAGAACGAAGCTCACGAGAAGCGCCCGATTTTTTCTGGGGTGCGGGGTCAAACTGCGCGGCAAGCTCCTTGGGGCTTCCGAGCTTCGCGGCGATCTCTTCTTCACTGTATCCGTCGGACAGCTTAAAGGCAAAATGCCTGCTCGTATTCCTCCAACACATCGTCTGCGTCCGCAACGCCGCGGCGCTTCAGCTCCTGCGCGAGCTGCGCCATAAAATCAAGCTTCGTCATAATGATCCTCCTCCAACAGTTTCTCGACCGTGCGCGCAAATTTCAAATATTCCGCGCGGCCCGATTCATAGCTTTCAAAACCCAGCTTCGTCATTTGATAGTACTTTCGCGGCGGGCCGCCGCTTTCCTCCTGCAAATACGTCGTCACGAGGCCGTCTGCCTTGAGCTTTCGCAGCAGGGGATAGACTGTGCCGTCGGCAATGTCGATGTGCCCGGATAGGAATTCCGAAATTTCGTAGCCGTAGCAATCGCGCTTTTTGAGCAGCGACAACACGCACAGCTCCAGAACGCCCTTTTTGTACTGACTGTTCAAGCAGTCACGCCCCCCTTCATTCATCTTACTACTGAATTATAATCACTAGTGTGATAAAAATCAATACTAAATTTCAGAATCGCAAAAAGAAAATCAGCCGCTTCCGGCTGGCGCAGCGTATCAAAAGACCTCTCATGGGTGAAAGCCGCGTCCGTCACTACGCACAGTATGAAAGAATTGGAGAAAACAGAAATCCGTCAGGGGTGACCTGACGGATTTTGCTTATTTGCCGAAGTAGGCGAGGATCTCCTGCATGCGTTCGGACTGGTGAACATGGAAGGGACAGCGGCTGTCGCAGTGACCGCAGCAGACGCAATCCTGCGCGGTTTTTTCGAGCGTGAGGTAGTGCTCTTTTGCAAGACCGTCGCCGAGCTTCGCGAGGTCATAATACTTGTTGATGAGCGCGATGTCGAGCCCGGCGGGACAGGGGTGGCAGTGCTTACAGTAGACGCATTTTCCGAGCGTGCTTTCGGGCGCGAAGGAGGAGACGGTGGAGTAGTCGCGCTCCTCCGGGCTCGTTTCAAAGTACGAGAGCACCTCGCGCAGCTCCTGCTCGCTGCCGTAGCCGGGAAGGACAGTGATGACGCCGGGCTTATCGAGCGCGTAGGCGATGCACTGCGCCTTGGTGAGGGCGGTTTTGAAGGGGGACTGCTTTTTATCCAGCAGCTGGCCGCCGCAGAAGGGCTTCATGACCGAGATGCCGACGCCCTCTCGCTGGCAGCGGCGATAAAGATCGTACCGCTCGGTGTTTTCGCCGAAGCCGAAGTCTCCCTTGCCGTAGTCATAGACGGGGTTGATGCTGAACATGAGCATGTCGATGAGCCGCATGCTAAGCACCCGGTTTGCAAGCAGCGGGGTATGAGACGAAAGCCCCAGATGGTGCACAACGCCCTGCGCCTTCAGATCGGTCAGGTAGGTTAATACGCCGTTTTTCTCATAGGCTGCGAGGTCAGCCTCCTCGTCCAGACAGTGGATGAAGCCGAAGTCAATATAGTCCGTTTGCAGGTTTTTTAGCTGCCAGTCGACGGATTTTTTGATCTCATCGAGCTCCGTCGTCCAGCCGTATTCGCCGGTGGTGTAGTCGGCGCCGAAGTGAACCTGCAGGAAGATTTTGCTGCGGATGTCATGAAGCGCCTTGCCGTAGGCCGGGAAGATTGTCGCGTGGCCGCCGGCCATGTCAAAGTAGTTGACGCCGAGGTCAAAGGCCGCGCGGACGGTTTTGATAATGTCGGCTTCCTTCTGCGCGCCGACGACGGACGAGCCCATGCCGATGACGCCGATTTTTTTCCCCGCCGTGGGGAAGAATTCTATATTCCATATGTGCCTCCCAATTGTAATTGGTTTTCCTATAGTGTAGTGCAATGGGGCGGATGTGTCAATGCGCGGCGGGGAAGTTTCCAGATCGTTCAGAAATGCAGAAGCGGTTTGCAGGCGGCGCGGAGATGTTCCAGCCGGGCTTCGGCTTCGTCCTTTGTGTCCGCCCTGGCGCTGAGATAGAGCTTGAGCTTGGGCTCGGTGCCGGAGGGGCGGGCGGTGAGCTTGCGGCCGCCGGATAAGCGGAATTCCAGAACGTCGGAGGCGGGAAGGCCGGTATCCGGCGCGAGATAGTCCGTGATTTTGATAACGGGCAAAGCGGCAATTTCGCGGGGCGGGTTTTGGCGCAGGCGCTGCATGCAGTTTGTCATGTCCTGCATGGCGCTCGCGCCGGAGAAGGCGAAGCTTTCCTGGCCGCAGGCATAATAGCCATAGGTTTTGTAGAGCGCGTCCATCGCGTCACAAAGTGTCATGCCGCGCTTTTGATAAAAGCCTGCCAGCTCGCACAGAAGGAGCACCGCGTTTACGCCGTCCTTGTCGCGCACATGGCTGCCCGAGAGATAGCCGTAGCTCTCTTCAAAGCCGAAGACAAAGCGCTCTTTCTGTCCTTCCGCTTCAAGA
This sequence comes from uncultured Oscillospiraceae bacterium, assembly GCA_934668605.1. Taxonomy (GTDB): domain Bacteria; phylum Bacillota; class Clostridia; order Oscillospirales; family Oscillospiraceae; genus CAG-170. Next base: position 9,052 of record CAKUNY010000043.1, read on the forward strand.
AGGCCGATTTGCTCGCCGATGAACTTGAAGCCCGTGAGTGTGCGGCGAAGCTCGACGCCGTAGTGCGCGGCGATGGGGTCTGCCATGTCGGTCGAGACGATGGTCGTGACGGCGACGGGATCTGGGGGCATGGTTCCGGATTCCCTGCGCGTCCGGCAGATGAAGTCCAGCAGCAGCACGCCGATTTCATTTCCGGTGAGAAGCCGGCAGCCGCCCGCTTTTTCGGGGACGGCCACGCCGCAGCGGTCGCAGTCGGGGTCAGTGCCGATGAGAAGGTCGGGGTGCAGGCGCTCGCAGTAGGAAAGGCCGAGCGCCATTGCCTCGCGGATCTCGGGGTTCGGATACGGGCAGGTCGGGAAATGGCCGTCGGGCGCTTCCTGCTCGGAAACGAGGGTGACGGCCTGAATACCGAGCGAGGCGCAAAGCCGCGTGACGCATTCGCGGCCGGAGCCGTTGAGCGGGGTGTAAACGATGCTTAACCCGGAAAGATCGTCATGGCGCACGCGAAGAGAAAGAACTGCGTCAAGATAGGCGTTCAGGACGGCTTCGGGAATCCAACGGATGCTTCCGGCGCGCAGAAGCGCGTCAAAGCTGCCGGTTTGAATGTTCTCAAAATATGAATGGTCTTTCAGGATCGCGGCAATGCGCGCAACGCCGCTCGGGGTCAGTTGGCAGCCATCCGCGCCGTAGACCTTGAAGCCGTTATACCGGGCGGGATTGTGGCTGGCCGTGATGCAGATGCCGACACCGCAGGAAAGCGCGCGCACGGCAAAGCTCAAGGCCGGGACAGGCTCGAGCCGGGGATAGAGATGCGCCTCAATGCCGTTCGCGGCCAGAACGCAGGCGGTTTCCCGGGCGAAGCGTTCACTATTTATCCGGCTGTCGTATCCGATGGCGGCGCGCTTGGGAAGACTCGTTTCGTTTAAGTAATCGGCTACGGCTTGCGCCGCGCGGCGGACGACGTGGACGTTCATGCGGTTCGTGCCTGCGCCGAGAATGCCGCGCAGTCCGCCGGTTCCAAATTGCAGGGCCGCGCCGAATGCGTCGTCGATGGCGGCAGAGTCATGTTGCATGGCAGCAAGCTCTTTTTGAAGCGCAGGGTCGAGCGCGGGCTGGGAGCGCCAGAGTTCAAACGGTTCCTGGGCGGATTTCAAACGGTTCCTCCTTTTTGAAGCCGATCGCAGATGGGAAGAAGCTCTGCGATACTTGTCATGTTGTAATCGCCCGCGCCCTTGCTTGATGCGTCCCCGACGCAGGCCGCGAGAAAGCCGCCCGCATGCGCCGCCTGCGCGCCCGCGACCGCGTCTTCCACGACGAGGCAGCTTTCCGGCGGGAGGCTTAACATAGCAGCGGCGGTCAGGAAGACCTCGGGGTCCGGCTTTGCGCGGGTGATCTGCGTGCCGTCACAGATGCCATCAAAGTAGGAGGTCAAGGCGAGACGGTCTAAAATAAAGCGCGCGTTTTTGCTGGACGAGGCGACGCAGAGGAGAAGACCGCGTTTTCTCAGCGCCATCAAGGTGGATACGACATCTGGGTCCGCGTCCTTGGGCGAGAGGTCTTGCAGGAGCTCGCGGTAGCGGGTGTTTTTCTGGTCGGCCAACGCGCGCTTTTCTTCCGGTGTGTAGGTCTTGGCGCTTTTTTCTAAAATGATCTCGAGGCTGTCCATGCGCGAAATGCCGCGCAGGCGCTCATTTACGGTGCGGTCGAAGGAGACGGAAATCGAATCGGCCAGCTCCTTCCATGCGCGGTAGTGGTATTCGTCGGTCGAGCATAGAACGCCGTCCAAGTCAAATAAAATGCCTTGCAGGGGCAAGAAAATCAGTCCTTTCCGGGAAAACGGCCGACGCAGAGCGCCGGCCGCTTGGTGGATATCTCAGAATGTCAGGGAGCCGGAGGTGATGCACTGGCCGGACTTGCGGTCGAAGAGCATGATCTGATCGCCGGTAACCGAGAGGGGAACCTCGGTGCCAATGGTAAACAGCGAGCTTCCGAAGACGACGCCGGTGAGTAAGAAGCCGCCGACGCGAACCTTGATGGTCGACTCCATGCCGGTGGGCATCGCGCCGTAAATCTCGCCGCGAAGAGTTCCTTCGTCTGCGATGTCGATGAACTCGGGGCGGATGCCGAGGACAAAGTCCTCGTTCGTGATCTCGGGCAGGTCTGCAAGAGAGTCGTCTTCCTCGTCGACCTTCGCGATGTGATAGCGGAAGACCTCGTCCTTGTTGCCCTTTTCAACATAGCCCTTCTGGGAGGCTTTCTCTTTGAGTGCGGCGGCGCGGTTTGCGGCCTGCTCGTCGCGAGCGGCGAACCAGTCGGCAAGCTGCATGGGCTTGGCCGGGCGGAATTTTGCTTTCAGGCCGCCGAGCACGGTCAGGTCGATCGAGCCGTCTTGCGCCTGCGCGCCCTTGGCCTCGACGAAGTTGATGGAAGGGTTGCCGACGAAGTCGGCCACAAAGAGGTTCGCCGGGTGATGGTAGACCTCCAGAGGCGCCTGATACTGCTGGAGAACGCCGTTATTGATGAGGCAGATCTGCGTGGCGAGGGTCATGGCCTCCATCTGGTCGTGCGTGACGTAGACAAAGGTAGAGCCGGTTTCGACGTGCAGGCGCTGGAGTTCGTAGCGCATCTCGAGCCGGAGCTTCGCGTCCAGGTTCGAGAGCGGCTCGTCCATGAACAGCACCGTGGGCTCCGGGGCGAGGGTTCTTGCAATCGCAACACGCTGCTGCTGGCCGCCGGAGAGCTCGGCGGGGTAGCGCTCCATGAACATACCGATTTTGACGATGCGGCTGACGCGGCGGACGGAGAGGTCGATTTCCTCCTTCGTGAGCTTTCGCACCTGCGTGACGATCTCGCCGTCTTTTGTGTAACGGAATTCGCCGTCCAGCGTGTATCCGGCGTCCTGCGCAGCCTTTTTCGCGGCTTCGACCTTGGCGGTCAGGGCGGAAATCTCAGAAGCGCAGTCGGATTTGTTCTCTAAATGATAGTCAAAGAGGCGCTTTGCCGTGTACTGCGAGAGGGTGAAGGCGTCGATGAGCTTTAAGATGGCCTTCTTTTCTTCGAGCCTCCCGTCTTTGTCGCGGCACTCGTCGAGAACGGAGACGACCTCAAACGGCGTTTTCAGGATTTCCGCCAGACGCGCGGCGTTTTTGGCCTCGAAGTCGATTTTGGGAAGCGCTTCTTTGACGTTGGACAGGCCGAAGGAAATATTCTGGTAGACCGTCATGTTTGGCCACAGGGCGTAGTTCTGGAACAGGAAGCCGACCTTTCGCTTGTTGGCCGGGACGTTGATGCCGAGATCGGAATCGAAGACGACCTTGTCTCCGATCGTGATGCGGCCGGAGGTCGGGGTTTCCAGACCCGCGATCATGCGCAGCGTCGTCGTCTTGCCGCAGCCGGACGGGCCGAGGAGCGTGACGAACGCGTTATTTTCAATGGTCAGATTCAGGTCTTCCACAGCGTAGAACTTTGCCCAGCGCTTGGTGACGTGTTCGAGTTTGATTTCAGGCATGTGATTAACCTCCTATTCCCTTGTCGAGACTTGCGCCGGTGACTTTGTTCACGAGCGTGTTGCAGATGAGGATCGTAATGATCAGAATCAGGTTGATGCCGCTGGAGAAGGCGTAAAGACCCATTTCGTCAAAGTAGTCGAGCGTGGTCGAGAGGATGAAGCCCTGCACGCAAAGGAGCATGAAAAGCGACAGCTCGCGAAGGCACGTCATGAACGGAAGCAAAAAGCCCGAGATGATCGAGGACTTCTGAATGGGGATGATGATGCGGGTCATGCGCTTGATCCAGGGGATGTCCTGAATGATGGCGGCCTCTTCAATTTCGCCCGAGAGCTGGAGCATGGAGTTAAGGCTGCTCCTGCTTGCAAAGGGGATATATTTGACGGTGCCGACGATGATGAGGAGCGTGTAGGTATTAAAGAGGTTCAGCTTTTCCGTTGAGAACAGAATGAAGAACGCGACGCCGACGGCGATGGACGGCATGAGATAGGGAAGGAAGGCAACGGAGTTTACGTAGTTTGCCCAGCGGCTGCGGCGGTTTTTGGAGACGGCGTAGCCGATCATTGTGCCGATCGTGCCGGCGAGCAGCGCGCAGGCGACGGAGACAAGGATCGTTCCCTTGAACGCGCGCCAGATCGTCTCGTTATACAAGATGCCCTTCTGGCCGTACATGCCGTTTTCGGTGACGTTTTCGCTGGTGAGCCACCACTTGGTCGTGAGGTTCGAGGTGTCTCCCGTGTAGAGGAACGAATAGTCGCCCGGGTTCGGGAGGAAGGTTTCAAACGCAAACGAGATGATGGGGAAGATGCTCGTGAAGAACGTGAGGATGACAAGAATGATGGCGATGATGTACTTGCCGTATTTTCCGAGCGTGATCTTGGAGATCTGGCCGGACTTGCCGGTGACGGTGGTGTAGTTCTTGCGGCTTCTGAGAGAAAGCTGGTTCAGAAGCATGATCGCCACACCGAAGATCATCATGATGATGGCAAGAATGCTCGCTTCGCCGGTGTACTTGGAGTTCATCGAGACGTACTTCGTCGACAGTGTGCTGAGCCCCAGGTAATGCGGCACCGGGTAAGAGCCCATGGCGCTTCCGAAGACGAGAAGGATCGTCGACAAAATCGCGGGCTTGACCATTGGGAGGGTGATGCGGAACATGGTCTTCCACTTGGGGGTATCGAGAATGGTTGCGGCCTCCTCTAAGTTCGCGTCCATGTTGCGGAAGATGCCGCCAATCAAAATGTAAGCAAACGGCGCGTAGTGCAGGCCAAGGACCATCAGGCTCGGGAACAGACCCTTGCACCACCACATCGGCATGTTGACGCCAAAGAGGGCGGCAAGCAGACCGTTGGACGTGCCGGTAACGGCGTTGGAATTGAACAGGTTCTGCCACACGACGGC